>NZ_DHXG01000078.1:30992-66292 GCF_002413585.1 Paracoccus sp. UBA5162 | reverse complement strand
GCCTTTTCGCGCGAACTGGCGCCCCTGGCCGGGGCCTGGCCCTGCTTGCGGCTTGGTCCGGCCTGGTGGTTCCACGACAGCCCCGAGGGGATGCGCCGCTTTCGCGAGACGACGACCGAAACGGCAGGTTTCTACAACACGGTCGGTTTCAACGACGATACCCGTGCCTTCTGTTCGATCCCCGCCCGCCACGACGTCGCGCGGCGAGTGGATTGCGCCTATCTGGCCACGCTGGTCGCAACCGGCCGGCTGGACGGGGAGGAAGCGCCCGAAGTGGCGCGCGAGCTGGCCCACGGCCTCGCCAAACGGGCCTACAGACTTTGAGCTTCATCCAGGGAGGATTAAACATGAAGTTCCTGAATACGACACTGATCGGGCTGCTGGCTTCGGCCGCCTTCGCAACCGCGGGCGCGGCTGCGGAATGCGAAATCACGCTGCGGTCATCGGACACCCACCCCGACGGCTATCCGACCGTCGAGGGGGTCAAGTCGATGGCCAGCGAGGTCAAGGAGAAATCCGATGGCCGCATCTGCATCGAGGTCTTCCCGGCCGCGCAGCTGGGAGAGGAAAAGGACACGATCGAGCAGACCCAGTTCGGCGTGATCGACATGGTTCGTGCCAGCTTCGGCACGTTCAACGACATCGTGCCGGTCACCCAGCTTTTCTCGCTGCCCTACCTGTTCCGGTCGCAGGATCAGATGCACAACGTGCTTGATGGTCCGATCGGCGAAGAAATCGCGCAGAATTTCGCGGAAAAGGATCTGATCGTTCTTGGCTATTATGATGGCGGCGCGCGCAGCTTCTACAACAGCCAGAAACCCATCACCTCGATCGAGGATCTGAAGGGCATGAAGTTCCGCGTGATGCAGAACGACGTCTTCGTGGACATGATGTCGGCGCTTGGCGCGAACGCGACGCCGATGCCCTATGGCGAGGTCTATTCAGCCATCCAGACCGGCGTCATCGACGGGGCCGAGAACAACTTTCCCAGCTATGACAGTTCGGGCCATGCCGAGGTCGCCAAATACTATACCCTGGACGAACACCTGATGGTGCCGGAACTGGTGGCGATGTCGAAACTGTCCTGGGAAAAGCTGAGCCCCGAGGATCAGGAGATCATCAAGACCGCCGGCAAGAACTCGGTCGAGGTCGAGCGCAAGCTGTGGGCCGAGCAGGAAAAGGCGTCCGAGGAAAAGGTCGTCGCGGGCGGGGCGCAGATCATCAAGGATATCGACAAGACCGCCTTTCAGGAAGCGATGGCCCCGGTCTACGAGAAATACGTGACCACGCCCGAGGCCAGGGATCTGGTCCGGCGCATTCAGGAAACCAAGTGATCCCGTGACCTTCCGGCCGCCCGCGCATCCCGCGCGGGCGGCCCCTTGCCCTTGCAGGAGATCGCCCGATGCGCGGTGCAATCTTGAAACTGGCCGACGTGACCGGGCTGGTGGCCCGATTGGGATTGTGGCTGGCGGGGATCGGCCTGGTCCTGATGACGGCGGCGGTCTTCGCGCAGGTCTTCTATCGCTACATCATCGGCTACAGCCTTTTCTGGGCCGAGCCCGCCAGCGTCATGCTGATGGGATGGTTCATCTTCATCGGCGCGGCGGTCGGCGTGAAAGAGGGCTATCACCTGTCCTTCGACGTCGGCCTGATGGTCGTGCCGGAAGGCTGGCGGCCCTGGTTTCACAGCCTGTCGGACGTGGTCGTGGCAGCCTTCGGCTTCGGGATGTCGTGGTTCGGCTGGCAACTGGCCGCAAAGGCCGCCAGCGGCGACATTCCGGGACTTGGCATTTCGCGCATCTGGGATTTCGCGCCGCTGATCGCGGGCGGGGTGCTGCTGCTGCTGTTCTCGGCCGAGCGTATCCTGCGCCGGCTGGTGGGGCTGCGCACCCGGCGCTTCGGCGACATGGATGACGCCGCCGATGGCGAGGTCGACGGCCATGCGGCGGGCGCGCGGGCCCGCGACATGCTGGAGACGAAGTGATGGAATACTGGATCCTGTTCGGAAGCTTCACGGGCCTGCTGCTGATCGGAACGCCGGTTGCCTTCTGCCTTGGCGCATCCAGCTTTTTCACCGTTCTCTATCTGGGACTGCCCCCGGTGGTGGTGTTCCAGAGGCTGAATTCCGGCATCTCGGTCTTTGCGCTGATGGCGATCCCCTTCTTCATCTATTCGGGCGATCTGATGGTGCGCGGCGACATCGCGCGGCGGCTGGTCGCACTGGCCGGGGCGATGGTCGGGCACCTGAAGGGCGGGTTGGGACAGGTCAACATCATGGCCTCGCTGATGTTCGGCGGCGTCTCTGGCTCGGCCGCGGCGGATGCCTCGGCGGTGGGCGGGCTGATGGTGCCGCAGATGAAGGCGCGGGGCTATGACGTGGATTATGCGGTCAACATAACCGTGGTCAGTTCGATCATCGCGCTGATGATCCCGCCCAGCCACAACATGATCATCTATTCCATTGCCGCCGGCGGCCGGCTGTCGATCGCGGATCTGTTCACTGCGGGGATCATTCCCGGCCTGCTGCTGGCGCTGATGCTGATGAGCGCGGCGTGGTACGTGGCCCGCAAGAAGGGCTATCCGACCGAGCCGTTTCCCGGGTTCCGGATGATGGGCGCGCTGTTCGTCTCGGCCGTGCCGGGGCTGATCCTGATCGCGATCATCTTCGGTGGCGTCCGGTCGGGCATCTTCACGGCCTCGGAATCCTCGAATGTCGCGGTGGTCTATGCACTGCTGATCACGGCGCTGGTCTATCGCAGCCTGCCATGGGGCGAATTCGTCGAAGCGACCAAGGGCGCGGTCCGCACCACTTCGATGGTGCTGCTGGTCATCGGCAGCGCGGCCTGTTTCGGCTGGCTTCTGGCCTATCTCCGCGTGCCGGCACAGCTGGTCCAGCTTTTGCAGAGCGTCTCCGACAACCCGCTGGTGATCCTGCTGCTGATGAACCTGATCCTGCTGATCCTGGGCACCTTCATGGACATGTCGCCGCTGATCGTGATCACCACACCGATCTTTCTGCCCGTTGCGCAGGCCTTCGGCGTGGACCCGGTGCATTTCGGGGTGATCCTGATCCTGAACCTGGGCATCGGATTGTGCACGCCGCCGGTCGGCGCGGTGCTGTTCGTGGGCTGCGCGGTGGGACGTATCAGCATCTGGCAGGCGATGCGCACCATCTGGCCGTTCTACGGCGCGGCCTTCCTGACGCTGATGCTGGTCACCTACATCCCGGCACTGTCGCTGTGGCTGCCCTCGGTGTTCAGATGAGCGATCCCGTCCGCACCGTGCTGGCCCACAGCCCCGAAATGATGGTCGTCCGCTTTGCCTTCGCGGCGGGCGACCGGGGGGCGCTGCACAGCCACCCGCATGTCCAGTCGACCTATGTCCGCTCGGGCCGCTACCGTTTCACGATGGAGGGCCGCGAATTCGAGATCGGGCCCGGCGACGCCTTCGTGATCCCCTCGGGGGCCGAACATGGCTGCCTGTGCCTGAAAGCGGGAGAGTTGATCGACAGCTTCACCCCGCGCCGCGACGATTTTCTGTGAAAGGATTCCTGATGACCCATGTCGAAACCCGCCACGCGATCCATCCCGACCACGCCAAGGGCATGGATACCGCCGAGCTGCGCCGTCACTTTCTGGCCGAGGGCGTGTTCGCGGACGGCCAGATCCGGCTGGTCTATGCCCATTACGACCGCTTCGTGATTGGCGGCGCGGTGCCTGCGGGCGGATCGCTGGTGCTGGACAGGATCGAGGAAACGAAGACCGACAGCTTTCTTGAGCGCCGCGAGATGGGGATCGTGAATATCGGCGAGACGGGCACGGTCGCCGCGGCCGGTCAGTCCTGGGACATGCAGAAGGGCGATGTGCTGTATCTGGGCATGGGTTCGGGCGCGGTGACCTTTTCGGGGCAGGGGCGGTTCTACCTCGCCTCGGCCCCCGCGCACCGCGGATTGCCCTGCCGGCTGGTCACGGTCGGCGAGGCGAAAGAGGTCAGGCTGGGCGCGGTCGAGACCAGCAACAAGCGCACCATCCGCCAGTTCATCCACCCGCTGGTGATGGAAAGCTGCCAGCTGGTCCTGGGCTATACGACGCTGGAGGACGGATCGGTCTGGAACACCATTCCCAGCCATGTTCACGACCGGCGGATGGAGGCCTATCTGTATCATGGCATGGCCCCCGAGGCCCGCGTCCTGCACCTGATGGGCGAGCCGCAGGAAACCCGGCACCTGTTCGTGGCCAATGAACAGGCGGTGATCTCGCCCACCTGGTCGATCCATTCCGGCGCGGGGATCGGCGGCTATACCTTCATCTGGGCGATGGCGGGCGACAATGTCGACTACACCGACATGGATTTCGTGCAGCCGGAGGATCTGCGGTGAACCCGTTTTCGCTGGAGGGCCGCACGGCGCTGGTGACCGGCGCGAATACGGGCATCGGGCAGGCGATCGCCGTGGCGATGGCGCAGGCCGGCGCGGAGGTGATCGCCGCAGCACGCCGCGATTGCGACGAGACGCTGGCGCTGATGGGGTCGGGTCGCGCGTTGCGCCTGGATTTCGCCGATCCGATGGCGGCGCGGGACCTCTTCGCATCGGAACGGATCGACATTCTGGTCAATAATGCGGGCATCATCCGCCGCGCCGATGCGGTGGATTTCACCGAGGCCGACTGGGATGCGGTGATGGATGTGAACATGAAGGCGCTGTTCTTCACCTGCCAGGCCTTCGCCCGCGCCGCGCTGCCGCGCGGGGCCGGCAAGATTGTCAACATCGCCTCGCTGCTGTCCTTTCAGGGCGGCATCCGGGTGCCGTCCTACACCGCCAGCAAGCATGGCGTGGCGGGTCTGACCAAGCTGATGGCCAATGAATGGGCCGCGCGTGGCCTGAACGTCAACGCCATCGCGCCCGGCTATATCGAGACCAACAACACCAGCGCCCTGCGCGCCGATCCCGACCGCTCGAAAGCCATTCTGGATCGCATCCCCGCGGGTCGTTGGGGCAAGCCCGAAGACATTGCGCAGACGGCGGTTTTCCTGTCGGCGCCGGCATCCGGTTACGTCAACGGCGCGGTCCTGAACGTGGACGGAGGCTGGCTTGCCCGATAGGCTTTTCCGGTCGCCGTCCGAGGCTCCGGCGGGCATCGTCCATCTGGGGCTCGGTGCGTTCTTCCGCGCCCATGGCGCGATCTATCTGGCCGAGGCGATGGCGGCCGGGGGCGGCGACTGGGGCGTCACCGGGGTTTCGCTGCAATCGCCGGGCACCCGCGACCGGCTGCGGCCGCAGGGCTGGGCCTATCAGGCGGTCGAACTGGGTCCGCAGGGCGAGGCGGCGCGGGTCGTGACGGTTCTGCGCGACGTGCTGGTCGCGCCCGAGGATCCTCAGGCGGTGCTGGATGCGATGGCGGCGGCCGCGATCCATATCGTCAGCCTGACGGTGACCGAAAAGGGCTATTGCCACGAACCTTCGACCGGGCGGCTGAACCGTGACCATCCCGACATCGCGCATGATCTGGCCCATCCGCTGCCGCGTTCCGCCCCCGGCTTTCTGGTCCGCGCCCTTCAGGCCCGCCGCAGGGCCGGCCTGCCGCCCTTCACCGTCCTGTGCTGCGACAACCTGCCCGAAAATGGCCGCGTCGTCCGCGGTGTCGTGCTGGAACTGGCGCGGCTGATCGACCCCGATCTGGCGACATGGATCGATGTCGAGGGCGCTTTCCCCTCGACCATGGTGGACCGCATCGTCCCTGCCACGACGGCGGCCGATCTGGACCGGCTGGAAGCCCGGACGGGCCAGCGCGACGAGGCCCCGGTCATGCACGAACCCTTTCGCCAATGGGTCGTCGAGGACCGTTTCTGCGGCCCCCGTCCGGCGTTGGAACAGGTCGGCGTGCAGATCGTGGGCGACGTGACCGCGTTCGAACACATGAAGCTGCGGATGCTGAACGGCACCCATTCATCGCTGGCCTATCTGGGTTATCTGGCGGGACACGAGACGATTTCCGACACCGTGGCCGATCCGGTCTTCTCGGCATTCGTGCAGCGCCTTTGGCGCAACGAGATCATTCCTGCGCTGACCCCGCCTCCGGGCGAGGATCTGGCTGCCTATGCCGATGCCCTGCTGGATCGATACCGCAACCCGGCCATCCGGCACCGGACATGGCAGATCGCGATGGATGGCAGCCAGAAGCTGCCGCAGCGGATTCTGGGCACCATCGTCGAAGGCCGCGCAGCGGGGCGCGACGTGCCGGGGCTGATCCTCTCGGTGGCGGCGTGGATGCGCTATGCCTCCGGAACCGATGAGCAGGGCGGTCCGATCGAGGTCAAGGATCCGCTGGCGGCGAAGCTGGCCGCGCAATGGGCCCGTGACCCTGCCCGCACAGTCGCCAATTTCCTGTCGCTGGGCCAGGTTTTCCCGCCCGTCCTGCGCGAGGATGCGGCCTTTGTGCGCGATCTGACGGCGGCGCTGGCCGGGCTGGTGCAGAAGGGGGCGCGGGCCATGGCGGCAGAGCCGTCCGATGGCTGAGCCGATGATCCTGAACCCGTCCGACAATGTCGCGATCCTGACCGAGAGGGGGGTCGCGCCGGCGGGGCACAAGATCGCGCGCCGCGCCATCGCCACGGGCGAGCCTGTCTTCAAATATGGCCAGATCATCGGCTATGCGACCGCTGACATCAGCGCGGGCGATCACGTCCACAGCCATAATTGTGCATTCGGCGACCACGATCGCGCCCATCGCCCTGGCGCCGGCCTGCCTGCCGCGCGCGCCGCGCTGGACCGGTATCGTGGGCCGGCCCTGACGTTTCAGGGCTATCACCGCGAGGGCGGGCAGATCGGGACGCGGAACTTCATCGCGCTGGTCTCGACCGTGAATTGTTCGGCCACGGTGATCCGCCGCGCGGCCGAGGAATTGCGGATCGAGGGCGCGCTGGACGCCTTTCCGAATGTCGATGGCGTTGCGGCCTTCGCCCATGGCTCGGGTTGCGGCATGGCCGATGGCGGGCCGGGCTGGCGGGCGCTGCAACGGGTGCTGACCGGCCATGCGGGCCATCCCAATGTGGGCGCGGCGCTGTTCGTGGGGTTGGGCTGCGAGGTCATGCAGATCGCCCGGATGAAGCAGGAACTGGGCGCGGCCGCGCGCTTTCACGGCCTGACCATCCAGCAGAACGGCGGCACCCGCGCGACCATCGAGGCGATCAAGCTGCGCGTGCGCCAGATGCTGCCGCAGGTGAACGCCGCGCTGCGCGCGTCCGCCCCGGCCTCGGCGCTGAAGATCGGGCTGCAATGCGGCGGTTCGGACGGGTTTTCGGGCATCACAGCCAATCCCGCGCTTGGACTTGCCAGCGACATGCTGGCGGCGCAGGGGGCATCGGTGGTGCTGTCCGAGACGCCCGAAATCTATGGCGCGGAACGTCTGCTTCTGGACCGCGCCGCCTCGCCGGACATCGCGCAGCGGCTGCTGGACCGGATCGCCTGGTGGCAGGATTATACCGCCCGCAACGGCGCCTCGCTGGACAACAATCCAAGCCCCGGCAACAAGGCGGGCGGGCTGACGACGATCCTGGAAAAATCGCTGGGCGCCGTCGCCAAGGCGGGTGCTACGCCGCTGAACGCCGTTCTGGATTATGCCGAAACGATCACCCAGCCGGGGCTGAATTTCATGGATACGCCGGGCTATGACCCGGTATCTGCCACCGGCCAGATTGCGGGCGGGGCGCAGCTGATCGTCTTTACCACCGGGCGCGGCTCGGCCTTCGGGTCCAAGCCTGCGCCGACGATCAAGCTGGCCACGAATGACGCGCTGTTCCACGCGATGTGCGAAGACATGGACCTGAATTGCGGCGATATCCTGTCGGCGGCCGTGACGCTGGAGAACAAGGCCCGCGAGATCGTCGCGCTGATCATCGCCAATGCCTCGGGCCAGCCCAGCAAGAGCGAGGAATTGGGCCTGGGCGACAACGAATTCGTCCCCTGGCAGATCGGCGCCGTGCTGTGAGAGTTCGGGCTTGGCGTGCCGGTCTTTCTTCACGCTACCGTCCTGCCCTGGAGATTGTCCCTGCGCCGACGGGCAAGCCCCGTTCCATGTCGCCTTCTGCCACGACCGCCGTGGCCATTACGGGACGGCCGCGGCGAAAGCGGTCTCCACGGCATCAAGCAGGATCTCTGCCTCGGGCTGCTGCAGCACCAGAGGCGGGCGGATCTTCAGGATATTCGCGCCGGGTCCGGTGGCGCTGATCAGCACCCCGTTCTGACGCAGATGGTTGACCACAAAGCCGGCCAGCGCCGCGTCGGGCGCGTTGGTTTCGCGCCGGGTCACGCATTCCACCGCCAGGAACAGCCCGGCGCCGCGCACATCGCCGATGGCCTCGTGCCGGGCGGCGATCCGGTCCAGCCCGGCCTTGAGAAAGGCACCTATTCGCAGCGCATTGTCCTGCAAGCCCTCGTCCCGGATCACGTCCAGCACCGCAAGGCCGGCGGCGGCCGCGACCGGGCTTCCGCCGAATGTATTGAAATAGCGGGATCGCGCGCCGAATTCCCGCACCAGTTCGGGGCGCATGGCGACCCCCGAAACCGGAAAGCCATTGCCCATCGGCTTGCCCATCGTGACCATGTCGGGCACCAGACCGTGCCGCGTGAAACCCCAGAACGCCTCGCCGGTGCGGGCGAAACCGGGCTGCACCTCGTCGGCGATGAAAACGCCGCCCTCGGCGCGGATCAGCTCGACGGCGGGGCGCAGGAAACCGGCCGGTTCCGGATGCAGACCGTCGCTGGAAAAGATCGTGTCGGCGATGAATGCCGCCGGTTCGATCCCCTCGGCGCGCATCCCGGCAATCGCGCGGGCCAGATCGGCGGCGAGCCTTGCGCCCTGATCCGCCGCAGGCACCCGCAGGCCGTCCGGCGCCTCGATCAGCCGGACGCGCGGGCCGCGCGGCACGAATTCGCCCAGCGACGGCGACAGTTCCGACACCGCTTCGGTCAGCCCGTGATAGGCCAGCCGGGTGACGACAACACCCTGCCGTCCGCCACGGCTGCGCGCGATGCGCAAGGCCAGGTCATTGGCTTCGGACCCGGTGCAGGTGAACATCACATGCCCCAATGCGTCAGGCATCGTGGCCAGCAGCCTTTCGGCATAGATGACCACATCCTCGTGCAGATAGCGGGTATGGGTGTTCAGCACCCCAAGCTGGGCCGAAACGGCCTCGATCACGCGCGGATGGCAATGGCCCAGCGAGGCGACGTTGTTATAGGCGTCCAGATATCTGCGGCCGCGCCTGTCCCACAGCCAGACGCCCTTGCCCCGCTGGATGTGCAGAGGCTCTTCGTAGAACAGCCGGTAGGCGGGCCCCAGAACGCTGGCGCGCCGGGCGATCAGCGCCTTGTCCTGGGGGTCGAGACGGGCCTCGCCGCTGCCGTCGAAGGCGTTGATCATGGTCATGGCATCCGCTCCGGCGGCAGGGCGCGTTTCAGAATGTCCAGGACGGCCGCGGTGCCGATCCGGTCCAGCACGGTCAGCCCGCGCAGCGATGCCGCGCCGTTGCGCCGCAGATAGGCCGCATTGGCGGGATAGCGCCGCGCCCGCCAGGCCCCGATCGTCAAGGTGGCGGCATGGCGCATGCGCATCAGGTCGGGCAGCAGATCCAGTTCGGCCCGTTCCAGCGGCAGGATCGCGGCATAGCCTGCCAGCAGCCGCCCGATCGCCTCGATCGGGCGCGGTCCGTCGCCGATCTGGTAGGAACAGGCCACCGCCAGATCGCAGACCAGAGGCGTGTGCACCATATCGCCGAAATCGATGATCCCGGTCAGGCGGGTGGCGCGGGGGGCATCGACCAGCAGGTTGTGCGGATTGAAATCGTTGTGCACGACCTGGGCGCGCAGGCCGCAAAGGCGCGGCGCGATTTCGGCGTCGAAGCGATCGATCAGCCGCGTCAGCCGCCCTCGCAACCGGCCGTCCTCGACCGCCTCCAGCATCGGGCGCAGGTGGTGCGCGCGCTTGATGTCCCATTGCAGCATATGCCGGGCCGCGGGATGGTCGAACCCGCGCAACCCGATCGTCAGCCGGGCCAGCAGCGCGCCGATATCTTGGTGCAGGCCGGTGGCGGACAGGGCCTGCCCAAGCGTCGTCCCCTCCAGATAGGTCAGCAGGCGGACCATATGGCTTTGCCCGCCGGGGATCGACAGGATGTGGGCGGCCCGCCCGGTCAGGGTTGGCCGGATATGGGGCACGGGCAGCGTGGGATCGACCCTGCCCAGATGCATCAGGGCGGCGGTCTGCATCTCGGTCACGCCGCGGTCTTCGGCAGCGTTGGTGATTTTCAGCAGGACCGGCGGGCCTTTGGCGGGGGTGATGCGGAAATTGGCGTCCTTTTCGGCGCTGAGCCATTGCACATCGCCGCAGACACCAAAGATCTCCGCTGCCAGTTCCGCCGCCTGCGCGGACGTCACCGCAGGCGCCGCATGGTCCAGCAGGTCGGGCGCGACCGCCGTTCCGGACAGCCCGACCAAGGATCGGGGGCCCGTGTCACGCATCAGGTCTGCACCGGTTCGACGCCGCACCATTCGGCGACGAACAGCGCCATGGCCTGCGTGACCCGTCTGACCGAAGTCAGGCTGACGCATTCGTCGATGCCGTGGATATTGCGCGCGACCGGCCCATAGCAGAGCGCGGGGATCCGGTTGTAGAGTGCATGGACCCGCGTATCGAGGTAACCGGCCGTCATGAAGGATTGCAGCGGCGCGCCGATGGCGGTTTCATGCGCACGGCCCAGCACCGCCTCGGCCTCGCTGCCCGGTTCCAGCACGTAACCTTCGGCGTAGAAGCCGTTGAAAACCACCCGGGGCGGGTTGTTGGCCAGGAACCTGTCGGCTTTGGCGAAGGCCGCGACACGCGCGGTTATCTCGTCGGCGGCATCCCCGGCGCTGCGGCCGGGATAGATCGATACCCGGCAGTCGATCCTGCACCAGCTGGGCACGGACGAGGCCCAGTCGCCGCCTTCGATCTTGCCGATATTGAGATTGATCGGATGGGCTTCCTTTTCGAAATGGGGGTGCCTGTCCTTGTCGGCGTTCCAGTCCGCCTCCATCTCGCGCAGCGCGGCGATGATGCGGGTGGCGCCGTCGATGGCGTTGGCGCCTTCGCCCATCTCGCGCACGTGCACCGGCACGCCGCGGACCTGCACCTGAAACCACAGGACGCCGGTATTCGCACGCACCAGCATTTCGTCCTCGGGTTCGGGTATCAGCACTGCATCGGCGGTATAGCCCTGAAGAAGGGTTTGCAGCGCGCCGTTGCCGGTCGATTCCTCCTCGACGACCGATTGCACATAGACGCTGGCTGCGGGCTGAAATCCCGCGCGGCGCAGCGCGTCCAGCGCAAAGATGTTGGCCGCCGCGCCCGCCTTCATGTCGCCTGCGCCGCGGCCATACATCCAGTCGCCCCGGATCCGGGCCGAGAAGGGCGGTTCCGCCCACATGTCATGCGGCCCTTCCGGCACCACGTCGAGATGCGATTGCAGGATCAGCGAACGGCCCGTCTGCTGACGCGGGCGGTGGATGCCGACGACGATAGGCGCGTCCGAATGATCGTCCGAGAATTTCGACCCTCCCGGATGCGCCTCGATCGCCGTCCGGTCCATCCGGAACCGGTCCATCGCGTATCCGCGTTCGCGCAATTCCTTGAAGATCAGATCCTGGATCGGATGTTCGCGTCCGCGCAGCGACGGCATCCGCACCAGTCTTTGCGTGAAGGCGACCTGATCGTCGAACCCGTCGGAAACGGCCTGCAGGATACGGTCGCGCAGATTGGCGTCGAGAGGCATGGAATTCCCTTTTCCGGTTGCTGGCTCAGATCATCGCTTCGATCAGGAACGGGCCGGGCTCGGCCATGGCATTGCGCAGGGCCCGCCGGAATTCGCGAATGTCCTCGACCCGTCGGCCCGGCACGCCCATGCCGCGCGCCATGGCCACGAAATCCAGCCCCGGCCGGTCCAGGTTCAGCATCCCGAGCGCGTCGGGACCGGGCTGCGCGCCGACATTGTGCAATTCGCCCTTGAGGATCGCGTAGGCGCGGTTGGCCAGGATCACGGTGGTCACGTTCGCCCCCTCGCGCGCCTGGGTCCACAGCCCTTGCAGGGTGTACATCGCCGAGCCGTCCGCCTGCAATGTCAGCACCGGACGGTCGGGACAGGCGATCGCGGCGCCCGCCGACAGCGGGATGCCGATGCCGATCGAGCCGCCGGTCAGAGCCAGCCAGGAATGGGGCGCGGCGGCAGCGCCGCCGGGAAAGATGTCGCCGCTGCTGGACACGGCCTCGTCGATGACGATGGCACCTTCGGGCAGGGTCTCTGCCAGCACGGCGGCGATGGTGACGGGGGTGATGGCCCCGGCCTGCGGCACCGGCGCCGGCTCGATATCGCGCGCCGTGACGGGCCGGGCGCCGATGCGGTCGGCCAGCGCCGCAATGGCGGCCGGCCCATCGCCGTCGATCCCCGCCAGGGTAAGCGTGTCGCAGGTTTCGGGCAGCAGCAGGCTGGGCTTGCCCGGATAGGCGAAAAAGGCCACGGGCGGGCGGGTTTCCACCAGGATCGCCCGCGAATAGCCCGCAAGGCAGTGCAGCGCCGCGTCGATCGGATAGGGGATCTTGCCGATGGCGAACCGCCCGCGACCGCGTTCCATCCGCCGGTTCGAGGTGGGGGCAAGAACATCGGCCCCGGTCCTTTCGGCGATGCCCTGCAGTCGCGCCAGCGCCGAGACATCCTCCAGCACCGACAACCCCGCGATGATCACCGTTCTTTCGCCGCTTTCCAGCGCGGTCACGGCGGCATCCAGCGCCGTCTCGTCCAGCGGGGCAGGGCCGGCGGTCGCCACCGGGGCCGCCATCTTGCCGCCCGCGTCCCAGCCGATATCGGCTGGCGCGATCAGCGTCGCGATGCGGCCGGGCTTGCCCCTGGCCACCGCCAGCCCAGCCATGGCGTCGGCGGCAAAGCTGCCGGCGTCCCGGCCCGTCCGCACCCAGTCGCTGAACGGCGCGCAGGCACCCTCCACATCGGCGGAAAGCGGCGAGTCATATTGCCGATGCCGCAGCGCGTGATCGCCCACCAGGTTCAGCATCGGCACCCGTGCCTTTCGCGCATTGTGCAGATTGGCGGCGGCATTGGCGAAACCCGGCGCCAGATGCAGAAGCGTCACCGCCGGCTTGCCGGCCATCCGGGCATAGCCGTCGGCGGCGGCGCTGACCACGCCCTCGAACAGGCCCAGCACGCATCGCATCAGCCTGGTTCGGTCCAGCGCATCGACGAACTGCATCTCGGAGGTGCCGGGATTGGCGAAACAGACCTCGACGCCATCGGCATGAAGGCTGCGCAGGACGCTTTCGGCGCCGTTCATCGGGGCAGGCCGTTCCGTCATCGTGTCGCCTCGCGGAACGAGGAAAGAAAGGCGCGGGCATTGTCGGCCAGGGACGGGCCAAGATAGCCACCTTCCTGGATCAGCGCGGTGGGCAGGTTCAGCGCCGCCAGACGGCGGGCCATTTCCGCGAAACCGCCCGGATAGACCGCAACCGCAGCCAGCGGATCGTCGGCGGCCATGTCGAAGCCCAGCGAGACCACCAGTGCCTCGGCCCCGAAATCGCGGATCGCGGACAGACCGCGGTCCAGCGCCGCAAGCACCTCGGCCTCGCCCGCGCCGTGTTCCAGCAGGATGTTCAGTGACCGGTTCCTGCCTTCGCCCGCGCCGGTCTCGTCGGGATGGCCAAGATAGAAGGTCGGGAAGGTTCCGGGATCGGGATGCAGCGAACAGAAGAAGATGTCGCCACGCTCGTACAGGATGTCGAGCGAACCATTGCCGGTATGCACATCCACGTCGATCAGCGCGACCTTGCGGAATTTTCGCGTCAGGTGGTTCGCGGCGATGCAGGCATTGTTGAAAAAGCAGAATCCGTTGGCACAATCACGCATGGCGTGGTGACCCGGCGGACGACACAGGGCATAGGCCGCGCGCGCACCCGCGATGATGTCCTCGGCGGTTGCGATGGCGGTCTGGGCTGACCAATAGGCCGCCTCCCATGTGCCTTCGGTCAGCGGTGTCGATGTATCGGTCATCCACCAGCCCAACTGGCCGTGGATGTCACGGGGCTCTCTGCCACGCCTGGCGCCCGGATGGGTGGTGGGGATGGCCAGCGCGTCCGGCCCGGCATCGGCCACGAAGCGGGCATGGGCGTCGGTCAGGAAATCGACGTAATCGGGATTGTGAACCGCCTTGATCGGCCCGGCTCCGTAATCGCGCGGTCCGGTGATGTCGAACCCTTCCCCGATCAGCATGTCGCGCAACAATTCCGCGCGTCGGGGCTGTTCCTGATGCGGCATGGCCGCCCCGCGCCGGAAATAGATTTCGGGCGCATGGCGCAGCTGGCGCGGGTCGAAGAAGGCTTTCATGATCGGTTCCTTCGCGAGAGTTCGTTCCTGTCGTGGTGGCGCGTCCGGCCCGCTTGGCGCGTGCCGGCATCATCGCAGGCATGATTTGCGGATTCAATGAACATGATGCATCATGCACCAAAATCGGCCCATCGGCGGAAAGCCTGCCGGGAATGGGGCTGGGGGAGAGGATGAAGGTAATCAGCAGGGATTCGCTTGGAGACGCCATCTACCAGCGCCTGTGCCGGGATCTGGTGCGCGGCAAGCTGCGACCGAACCAGAGGGTCACGATCCGCGGTCTGGCAGAGGCCCTGGGCACCAGTTCGACCCCGGTGCGCGATGCGGTGCAGCGATTGCTGCGGGACAACGCGCTGGTGCAACGCTCGGGTCGCGATGTGCGGGTTCCGGTGCTGACCATCAGCCAGTATCACGAGATCGCGCTGATCCGGATCGAGTTGGAGGGGCTGGCCGCCGCCCGCGCCGCGGAGCTGGCGCAGGACCGGGATGTGGCCCGGTTGCAGCGGATCGTGGCGCGCAACGAGGAGGCCATTGCCGCCGCGCGGTGGCAGCAGGCCAACCAGCTGAACCAGGAATTCCACTTTGCCCTGGCCGAGATCGCCGACATGCCGATCCTGCTGGATGTCCTGGACCGGCTGTGGTTGCGGATGGGGCCGCTGCTTTCGGAATATTATGCCTGCGCAAAGCAGGATATGGTCAGGCAGCATCACATCGTCATTTCCGCCTGCGGCAATCGTGACCCGGCGACGGCCCGCGAGGCCATGCAGACCGACATCGCAACGGCAAGGGAGGGGATCGTCGCCTATATCAGATCGCTCGAAACGGTCTGACGCTTGTGCCGCCCCGGATCGGGATCGTCGCAAGCAGCGGGCTGGTCGTCATGTTTCAGGCGGCCGAAGCAGAAAATGCCAAGAACCTATAACAACGTCAGGGAGACACCATGTTGAAGCACATCAAGATCACCGCCACCGCCACGGCCGCCGCCGCCATTCTTGCGCTGGCGGGTCCGCTGGCCGCGCAGGACGCAAAGCCGCAGACGGGCGGCACGCTGAATGTCGTCATCCAGCCCGAACCGCCCGGCCTGATGATCGGCCTTCTCCAGAACGGACCGACCCAGATGGTCGCGGGCGACATCTACGAAAGCCTGCTGCGCTATGATTCAGAACTCAAGCCCAGCGGACAGCTGGCCGAATCCTGGGAAATATCGGAAGACGGCAAGACCTACACATTCAAGCTGCGCAAGGGCGTGGTCTTTCATGATGGCGAGCCGTTCACCTCGGCGGACGTGAAATTCTCGATGGACAAGTTCCTGCGCGAAACGCATTCACGGATGCGGACCTATATGGAACATGTCGAAAGCATCGACACGCCCGACGATTATACCGTCGTGTTCAAGCTGAAGCAGCCGTTCGGTCCCTTCCTCGGCATATTCGAGCCGGGCACGGCGCCGGTCATTCCCAAGCACATCTATGAAGGCACCGATTTCGCCAACAATCCGGCGAATGCCAACCCCATCGGCACCGGCCCCTTCAAGTTCGCGGAATGGGTCAAGGGCAGCTATATCCGGCTGGTCAGGAACGAGGATTACTACATGGAGGGCAAGCCCTATGTGGACGAGATCTATTATCAGGTGATCCCGGATGCGGCCTCGCGTGCCGTGGCCTATGAAACCGGCCAGGTGGACGTGCTGCCCGGCGGCGCGATCGAGAATTTCGACGTGCCCCGCATCCGCGAGATGGACAATACCTGCATCACCGACAAGGGCTGGGAATATTTCGGGCCGCTGTCCTGGATCTGGATCAATCTGGACAACAAGCCTCTGGACGATCTGAAGGTCCGCAAGGCGATGATGTATGCGCTGGACCGCGAATTCGCGAGGGACGCCTTGTGGAGCGGTCTGGGCAAGGTCGCCACCGGTCCGCTGTCGTCCTCGACCCGGTTCTATTCCGCCGAGACCCCGGACATTTCCTATGACCCCGAGAAAGCCAGACAGCTTCTGGAGGAATCGAGCTATGACGGCGAGACCATCCGTCTGCTGGGTCTTCCCTATGGCGAGACCTGGCAACGCTGGGCCGAAGCGGTCAAGCAGAACCTGACAGAGATCGGCATGAACGTGGAAATCGTGCCCTCCGACGTGGCCGGATGGAACCAGAAGGTCAGCGATCGCGACTTCGACCTCGCCTTTACCTATCTCTATCAGTATGGCGATCCGGCCCTGGGCGTATCGCGGACCTACATGAGCACCAATGCCGAGCCCGGTTCGCCCTGGAACAACGTGGCCGATTACCAGAACCCGGAGGTCGACAAGCTGTTCGAGGAGGCGGCCCTGATGGCCGACCCCGAAGAACGGCGCGCAGCCTACAAGAAGGTCCAGGACATGATCGTCAGCGACGTTCCGAATCTGTGGCTGCTGGAACTGGGCTTCCCGACGATCTATCGCTGCAACATCAAGAACCCGGTCAACACCGCCCTGGGCGTGAATGACGGATTCCGCGATGTCTGGATCGACAAGGCGCAATAGGGACACCGGTCCCGCCGTCCGGGCCAAGGCGTTGGCCCGGACCGAACGCATCACACGGACGGCAAGGCAGACAGCGTGATAAGGTTCATCCTCGGCAGGCTGGTCAAGGCAGTGTTCATCCTGCTGGCCATCCTGATAGTCAACTTCCTTCTGATCCACGCCGCCCCCGGCGATCCCGCTGCGGTCATGGCCGGCGAGGCGGGCGCGGCGGACGAGAAATTCCTTGCCGATCTGCGGACGCGCTTCGGGCTGGATCAGCCACTTTATGTCCAGCTCTGGACCTATCTGAAGGGGGCGGCACAGCTTGATCTGGGCTTTTCCTATCGGCAGCAGATGCCGGTGGCCGACCTGATCGCCGACCGCCTGCCTGCGACCCTGCTGCTGACCGGCGTCGCCTTCGTGCTGTCGCTGGTGCTGGGGGTGATCGCGGGTGTCGCGGCCTCGGCCCGGCAGGGATCGTGGAGCGACACGATCATTTCCACGCTGGCGCTGCTTTTCTACGCCACGCCCCTGTTCTGGGTGGCGCTGATGGCGGTGCTGGTGTTTTCGGTCTGGCTGGAATGGCTGCCGGGCTTTGGCTATTCGACCATCGGCGCCGGCTATACCGGACTTGCGCATGTGCTGGATGTGGCCAGGCATCTGGTCCTGCCGGCCAGCACGCTGGGGCTGTTCTTCATGGCCATCTACATGCGCATGACCCGCGCCTCCATGCTGGAGGTCAGCCGGCTGGATTTCGTCAAGACCGCCCGTGCCAAGGGACTGAAACACCGGGTGATCCAGCGCCGGCATATCCTTCGCAACGCCCTTTTGCCGGTAATCACGCTGGCCGGGCTTCAGGCGGGACAGATCTTCGGCGGGGCGATCCTGACCGAAACGGTCTTCGCCTGGCCCGGCATCGGCCGGCTGATGTTCGAGGCCATCAACCAGCGCGACTATGCGGTGATCCTGGGCGTGTTCTACATTTCGGGCGCGATGGTGCTGTTGTTCAATCTGATCACCGATGTCGTCTATGTCATCGTTGACCCGCGCATAAAGCTGACAAGATGAAAGAGTTCTGGAAACGCTTCCGCTCCAACCGGGGCGCAGTGATCGGGCTGGTCATCCTGGCCGTGGTGATCGCCACCGCCGTGACCGCGCCCTTCCTGTTTCCCACCAGCCCGTGGAAAATGGTGCAGCGCCCGTTTTTGCCCCCCTTCACGCAGGACGGCCTGCCGCTGGGCACCGACGCCGTGGGGCGCAATGTGCTGGCGGGACTGGCGCATGGCGCCTATGTCAGCCTTCTGGTCGGTCTCGTCTCTACCATCGTGGCGCTGGCCATCGGGGTGCCCGTGGGCGCGCTGGCGGGTTACTTTGTCGGCCGGACCGATGACGTGCTGATGCGCTTTACCGAATTCTTCCAGACCATCCCCAGCTTTGCGCTGGCCATCGTGCTGCTGGCGATCTTTCAGCCCAGCCTGACCTTCGTGATCATCGCCATCGCCATCGTCTCATGGCCGCCGGTGGCACGACTGGTGCGGGGCGAGGTGCTGAGCCTGCGCACGCGCGAATTCGTCGAGGCGGCGACCCTGTCGGGGCTGGGCAACACGCAGATCATCCTGCGCCATATCCTGCCCAACGCGCTGCCGCCGATCATCGTGCTGGCCTCGCTGATGGTGGCGCAGGCCATCCTGCTGGAAAGTTCGCTGTCCTTTCTGGGGCTGGGCGATCCCAACATCATGTCCTGGGGCTACATGATCGGCGCCGCACGCACCGTGATCCGCACCGCCTGGTGGCTGTCCTTTCTGCCCGGCATGGCGATCCTGCTGACCGTGCTGGCGCTGAACCTGATCGGCGAGGGATTGAACGACGCCCTCAATCCGCGTCTGACAAGGAAATCGGAATGAGCCTGCTGAGCATCCGCGACCTCGACATCGCCTTGCCCGAGGGCGCCGACCGCGCCTACGCCGCGAAGGACATCAGCTTCGACCTGGCCGCCGGTGAAATCCTGTGCATCGTGGGCGAAAGCGGCTCGGGCAAGTCCATGTCCGCCAACGCGGTGATGGGGCTGTTGCCGCAGGAGGTCAAGCCGGTGCGCGGCGCCATCACCTTCGACGGCCAAAATATCCTGGCCCTGTCCGAAGCGCAGATGCTGGAACTGCGCGGGCGGCGGATTTCGATGATCTTCCAGGAACCGCTAAGCGCACTGAATCCGCTGATGCGTGTCGGCGCGCAGATCGCCGAGGTCTTCGAGGCGCATGGCCAACTGCGTCCCCAACAGCGGCACAGCCGGGCGCTGACCCTGCTGGAAGAGGTCGGGATCCCCGATCCCGAATCGGCCATCCGCGCCTATCCGTTCCAACTGTCCGGCGGGCAGCGTCAGCGGGTGATGATCGCCATGGCGCTGGCGCTGGAACCCGACATCCTGATCGCCGACGAACCCACGACCGCGCTGGACGTCACCACCCAGGCCCAGATCCTGGACCTGATCGAGGATTTGCGCCGGTCGCGCGGGATGGCGGTGATCTTCATCACCCATGATTTCGGTGTCGTGGCCGACATCGCCGATCGCGTGATCGTCATGCAGACCGGCGAGATCGTCGAAACCGGCGCGGCGGACGAGGTTCTGCTGCGACCCCGGCATCCCTATACTCGGGCCCTGATCGCCGCGATTCCGCGCCTGACCCTGCAGGCCGATGCCCCAGCCGGCGACCGCGTGCCGGTGCTGAGCGTCGAGGGGCTGAACAAGACCTTCGTCACGGGCGGCGGCGGGCTGTTCGGCAAGCCGCGCGTGGTCAGGGCGGTGCGGGATGTCAGTTTCGATCTTCACGCCGGTGAAACCATCGGCATCGTCGGCGAAAGCGGTTCTGGCAAATCCACGGTCGGGCGCTGCCTGACACGCCTGATCGACCCCGATGGCGGCCGCGTGATGATCGGGGGTGCCGATATCGCGCTGATGTCGGGGGCAGAACTGCGCGACAAGCGCCGCCAGCTTCAGATGATCTTCCAGGATCCGTTCTCATCGCTCAATCCGCGCGCGCGGGTATCGCGCATCCTGACCGAAGGGCTGATCGCCTATGGCACGGGCCGGGCGCAGGCGATGGAAAGGGCACGGGAATTGCTGGGTCTGGTCGGGCTGGACCCGTCGGCGATGCATCGTTTCCCGCATGAATTTTCCGGCGGCCAGCGTCAGCGGATCGGCATCGCCCGTGCGCTGGCGCTGGAACCGTCGATCATCATCGCGGACGAGGCGGTCTCGGCGCTGGATGTGTCGATACAGGCGCAGGTTCTGGATCTGCTGGCCGAATTGAAGGCGCGGCTGAACCTGTCGATGCTGTTCATCACCCACGACCTGCGCGTTGCCGCCCGCATCTGCGACCGGATCATCGTCATGCAGAAAGGTGCCATCGTCGAAGTGGGACCGACGGGCAAGGTGCTGCACGACCCCGACACGGCCTATACGCGCAGCCTGCTGGACGCGATTCCGGGCCAGGAATACGAACGCGCGCTGGCGGCGGGTGGCGACTTCTAGACGCGCGGCCGATGGCCTGTTGCACGGGTCAGGGCGCTGATCTTCAACTTGCGCATCCGGCCTCGCCTAGCGGCACTTGGGATTCAAGCTGAAATGGCAGACGTGGGCATCGTTTTTCCTGGCTGGGCCTGCCGCCCGTGACCTTGTTCCCCGCACGGCCTGCGCGCCGGCACGGGGGGCGGGCAGGCGCACGGTCAAGAAGGAAAATGACCTGCGGCGGGGCTTGACCTTCCGGCTGCCAGGACAAAGCCTTTTCAGAAGGCGACGGGCAAGGCGGGGTGATCCTTGGTCCCGGCGATGTCGCGAAACTCCGCCGGTCCGCGAACAGGCTTCACGGGCGGCCGGGGATCGGGCAGATTGAAGGGCAGGCGCAGGGTCGCACCAGGTCGATCCCGATCAAAATCACAGCGCTTTCAGCCGTTGAAAGACGGCATCGCGATGATTGGCACGGCCCCAGACGACGAACGGGAAAGGGAGAATGGCGTGATGAACAACGGATTTGGCGGCGGCATGATGTTCGGGATGGGCCTTTTCTGGCTCATCGCATTGGTGGTGGCGGTCCTGGTCGTGGCCGCCTTGATCAAGTACCTGCGGAAATAGGGGGCGGAAGGCCGGATGGATGATCGCGAAAAACCTCTTGTCGTCGTAACCGGATCAAGCGGGTATCTGGGCGGCGCGGTGGTGCGGCGCCTGCACCGGCGCTATCGGGTCGTGGGACTGGACCGGCATTCGCCGCCGCATCCGCCGCATCAGGCCGAATGCATCTGTTTCGACATCACCGACCAGGAAAGCGTTGACAAGGCGCTGTCCCGCCTGCGTCTCGCCTATGGCGACCGCATCGCCGCCTGCGTCCATCTTGCCGCCTATTTCGACCTGACGGGAAAGGAAAGCGGCGCCTATGACGCGGTGACGGTCGATGGGACGAAACGTCTTCTGACCGGCTTGCAGGAATTCGAGCTGGAGCAGTTCGTCTTCGCCTCGACCATGCTGGCCCACGCACCCACCGAACCGGGGCGGCCGATCGCCGAGGATGATCCCTTCGATCCGAAGCTGCCCTATCGCGCCTCCAAGATCCGCACCGAGGCCATGTTGCGCGAACAGCGGGGCCACGAGAAGCTTGTGCTGATGCGCCCCGCGGGCGTCTATGACGACAGCGGCCGTTCGACCTTCCTCGCCCATCAGATCGCCCGCATCCACGAAAAGCGGTTCAGCGGCAAGGTCTATCCCGGCGATCTGGCACGCGGGCAGGCATTCCTGCATCTGGAGGATCTGCTCGACGCGCTGGAGCGGATCGTGGACAGGCGCGCCGATCTGCCGGACATCTTCCCGGTGCTGCTGGGCGAGGAAGATCCCGTCCCCTTCGGCGAGTTGCAGCGTTTGATCGGCCGGGAACTGCATGGCGAGGACTGGATCACCTGGAACGTGCCGCCGCGCCTGGCCAAGGCAGGGGCGTGGATCGAGAACCGGGTCTTCGGCGAGGATGCCTTCATCCGCGCCTGGATGGTGGACATTTCAAGCGATCACTATGAACTGGATCTTTCGGCCGCCAAAAAGCATCTCGGATGGACGCCGCAGCACAGCCTGCGCGACGACATGCCGAAGATCCTTCAGGGGCTGAAGGACGATCCCTATGCCTGGTATCGCGGCAATGGCCTGAATGCCGCCCGCGTCTCGGCGGCAAAGGTCGAGAAAGCCGCCGCCGAGGAGGCGGCGGAATACGCGCCGCCCGCCGCCGAACAGGATACGGCCGAACGCGACCAAGCCGCCCAGATGCGGCAGATGCATTTCTCGATGCTCTGGGTTCACTGGCTGGTGATGGGGCTGGGCCTCTGGCTGGCAACCGCGCCGTCGGTCTTCGGCACGTTCGACCAGACCGAGTTCAGCGCCGCAGTCCAGCGCGTGACCGAGGATCGCGGACTTTGGGACGCTGCCACGCGCAGTTGGCTGACCGCCTGGAACGATGTTTTCACCGGACTGCTCATCATGGTCTTTGCCGGGCTGTCGCTGCGCCCCGGCATGGGCTGGGCGCAATGGGCGAATGCCGCGCTTGGCGTCTGGCTGCTGGCCGCCCCGCTGATCTTCTGGACACCGGATGCGTCGGTCTATGCCAACGACACCCTGATCGGCGCGCTGGTGATCGCGCTGACCATCCTGATCCCGATGATGCCGGGCATGTCGCGCGAGGGGATGATGGACGATGGCGACATCCCTCCCGGATGGACCTATTGTCCCTCGACCTATGTCCAGCGCCTTCCGATCATCGCACTGGGCGCTGTGGGGTTCATCCTGTCGCGGATCCTCGCGGCCTATCAGCTTGGCCATGTCGATGGCGTCTGGGAGCCGTTCTTCTCCTCGCCCTCGGGCCTGAACGGCACCGAATACATCGTCACCTCGGATGTCTCGAAAGCCTGGCCCATCGCCGATGGCGGACTTGGCGCCATGAGCTACATGTTCGAGATCCTGATGGGCGTCATGGGTAGCCGCCTGCGCTGGCGGACGATGCCGTGGATGGTGGCGCTGTTCGGGATCGTGGTCGGGCCGCTCGGCATCGTGAGCATCTATTTCATCATCATCCAGCCGATCACCATCGGCACCTATTGTACCATCTGCCTGATGGCTGCGCTGGCGATGCTGATCATGATCCCCTTCTCGCTGGACGAGATCGTGGCCATGATCCAGTTCATGGTCTGGAACACCCGGCGCGGCCGCCCCTTCTGGCGTGCCTTCTTCCGCGGCGACGCGCTGCCCGGCAGCAGCAAGGGCGGAGACATGAGCTTCGACGCCGGCGTCCTGGCGGTCTTTCGGCAAGGCGCGCGCGGCGTCATCGTGCCCTGGACCCTCGCGCTCAGCGCCGGGATCGGTATCTTCCTGATGTTCTCTCGCGCGATATTCGGCAACGAGGCGGCGATGGCCAACAGCGATCACCTGATGGGAGCGCTGGTGCTGACCACCGCGGTCATCGCCTGGGCCGAAGTCGCGCGGCCGCTGAGATTTCTCAACATTCTCTTCGGCCTGTGGCTGATCGTCGCACCACTTTTCCTGGAGGGCGGAACCGTCGCGGGCAGCCTTGTCGGAATGATGCTGGGCGGTGCGCTGATCCTGCTGAGCCTGCCGCGCGGGCGCCGCAGCGACGAGCATTACGGAAGCTGGGACAGATTCATCGTCTGACGGCATTGTCGGAAGTGGATTGATCCGGCGCCGGCTGTCGGGCCTCCGCCGAAGGCGGTCGCGCGGCGATCCGGATCGCCGCGCGCCGATGGGTCCCGAGAACCGACCCCGCCGCGACGAGGATATGGCGGGCCTTTCCCGCCAAGGCGGAGCGATCCGCCGAGAAGCGGAAAAACCTTCTTCTGCTCGCTTGACCTTCCCCCTGGTGGAAGGATTAGTTTCGTCTCAGTCGAGAAGGATCGCTGCCATGACCATCGGACCTGTCGCGGATCAGACGGAAGGCTCGTCAGGACCATCCGCCATCGCGATCCCGCGCCTGGCCGTCATGGCTATGACCGGCCGGCCTTTTGTCGCGGTCGGGCCGAGGCCGGGCGGGGCCGGATGGGCTTTGGCGAGTCGATCACCAAATCGCGCATACGCCACACTGGCATTTCCGCCGGCCGGAGGCTAGATACCAGCCATGCAATTGTTCGCCCGCCTGATTCTGGTCGCCCTGCTTGCCGCTTTCGCGGTCGGCACGGTCGCGCAGGCCGCCGGGTCGGCGGGTATCGCCACCGAGATGGCTGCGGTCGATGTGGCAACCTCGGACATGGCGGATTGCGACGCTTGCGGCGATTCCGGCGCTGGCGGCATGGGACTTGCCTGCGAATTCTTCTGCGGGGCGGGCAGTTTTTCGGCCGTCCTGGCGCCGCAAACCGACAGGTTTGCCGAGGCGACGGGCAGTTCGCTCTGGCCCGCGGCAGCCCATGCCCCCAGTGGTGTCATCGGGACGCCCGCCAAGCAGCCTCCAAGAATCCTCGTCTGATCCGACGCCCGGTGCATGACTGCATCGGGGCGCCTTGTCGTGCCGGCCCGTGCGCCTGTTTCGATGCAAGGCCGAACCGTCGCCCGCTGCCCTCTGTCTTCCGGCGACCAACCCGATGATCAGCAAGAGATGAACGATGACTCGATTTCCCCATATGCCGCTTTCGGCCGCCTCACGATCGGCAGCGACAAGCCGGCATTGTTTTTCCGACCCGTCCAGACGCGGATTTCTGACCGCATCGCTGGCGGCAGCCGGCCTTCTTCTTCTGCCGACGTCGCTGCGCGCGGCCGATCCTGCGCGCTCGTCGCTTGCGGCGCTGGCATTCGACGGCGATGTGTTGCTGGCCGCGGGACAAGCCCTGGTTCGCAGCGATGACGGCGGCCAGTCCTGGTCGCCGCTATCCGGCCCCGCGCAGATCCTGACACTTGCGACGCATCCTGAACGACCGGGCCGGATCCTGGCAGGTCTGGCCGCCGACGGCATCGCGCTGTCGGAAGATGGCGGCAGGACATGGACAAGCCGCGCAAGCGGATTGCCCGCGGGCCCGACGGACGCCCTGGCGATCGCGGCCGGCCAGCCCGACATGATCTATGCCGCGATCCGCGGCGACGGGCTGTGGAAAAGCGAGGATGCCGGCGAAAGCTGGAGCCTTGCCATGGATCGTCCCTGGCTGGACGAGGCCGAGCGGGATCTTCTGACGCTCGCCTCGGTCGATCTTGCCACCGGCATGGGCGGGATCTGGATCTATGCCGGAACCGAGAAGGGGCTGACACGACTGCCCGATTGCTTCTGCCGCTGGCAGGATGTCCAGCCAGGCAACGCGATGGATGCCCTGGTTTCCGGCGATGCCCCGCCCTCCGAAGCCCCGCTTCCGGCGGGCCAGCCGATCCGGGCGCTGGTCAGCGCGGCTTCCGCACCCCAGACCCTCTATGCAGCCCTTTCATCAGGCGTCTGGACCTCGCGCGACGCCGGCGTGGTCTGGTCGCGCCTTGCGCCGGGTGACGCAGTCTCGGTGGCGGTTCACCCGACCAATCCCGACTACATCTTTGCCGCCGTGGACGGCGGTCTGAAACAGAGCCGCGACGGCGGCACCACCTGGTCCGCGCTGGCGGCCATCTGAAGGACATCAACATGAAAAACGTTTTTGCATTCGCCCCGATAGCAGCCCTTGCAGTTGCAGGCGGCATCGCCTTTGCCTTGCCGTCCTTCGCGCAGGAAACGGGTTCGGCGGCCAGCGCCGGCGCGCCGGCGGAACCGGCCGCGCAGAGCAAGCAGCTGACCATGTGGCGCAGTCCCGGCTGCGGATGTTGCGACGCCTGGGGCGCCTATATGGAAAAGGCCGGATACACGGTCGAGATCATCGACGACCGCAACTTCGACAAGACGTCGGTTTCGGTGGGCGTGCCGCAGCAGGGGCTCGGCTGCCATCTGGCGAAGGTCGGCGGCTATTTCATCGGCGGTCTGGTGCCGGCCGAGGTGGTCGACCGTCTGCTGGAGGAAAAGCCCGAGATCACCGGTATCACCCTGCCCGGAATGCCCCCCAACGCCCCCGGCATGGCGAAGCAGAAGTCCGGCACGCTGAGGGTCTATTCCTTCGGGCCCGAGGGCGTGGCAGTCTATTCCGATGAGTGAATGCATGGGCGGAATGATGAGCGGCCCGATGATGGGAACGATGATGGCGGGCGGCGTCCTGCTGCTGCTGCTCGTGCTTGCGATACTGGTGCTGACGGTCGCGGCGCTGGTAAAATATCTGCGGAGCCCGGCATGAAAGGCAGGGCGCTGACCTTCACCTGCGCCATCGCGGCGGGTCTTGCGACGACCATGCAGTTCGCGGCCGCGCAGCCACCTGCCGCGCCGGAAGCGATCACGTTCCTGGGTGAACCCGTCAGTGCCGACCGGATCGCGCAGGGGCAGGAGATCTATGCCAATACCTGCGCGTCCTGCCATGGCGCAAATCTGGAAGGTCAGCCGAACTGGAAGCGGCGGCTGCCTGACGGCCGGATGCCGGCGCCTCCGCATGACCAGACCGGGCACAGCTGGCAACACCCCGACCGGCAACTCTTCGACTTTACGAAGCTGGGCATCGGCGGTGTCGTGGCAGGCTATGAAAGCGACATGCCGGCTTTCGGGGACGTGCTGACCGACGCCGAGATCACGGCCGTGCTGGCCTATATCAAGAGCACATGGCCGGATCTTCAGCGTGACATGCAGGCCAAACTCACCGCGAAAGACGAGGAGGGATCATGAGCCCGGATCTTGAACAGGAACCCCGGCGGCGGGGCGGGCGGCTGGTCCTGCTTCTGCCGCTGGCGGTCTTCGGCCTGGTCGGCGCGGCCTTCTTCTGGGGGCTTTTGAACAACAACAGCCCGTTGCCATCACCGCTGATCGGAAAACCCGTGCCCGAATTCACGCTGCCGCCGATCGAGGGGCGCGATGACGGCCTGTCCTCGGCTGATCTGCGTGGACAGGTCTCGCTTGTGAACGTCTGGGCATCCTGGTGTGTGCCCTGCCGGGCCGAGAATCCGCTGATGGTCGAGCTTTCCAAGACGGGCGAAGTCCCGATCTACGGGATCAACTACAAGGACAAGGCCGGCGAGGCGCTGGCCTTTCTCGACGAACTGGGCGATCCCTTCACCCGCATCGGAGCAGACCTGTCCGGGCGCGTGGCCATCGACTGGGGTGTCTACGGCATTCCGGAAACCTTCGTGATCGATGCCGCCGGACGTGTTGCCTACAAGCATGTCGGCCCGTTCAATCGGCAAATTCTGGAAGAAGACATTCTGCCGGTGGTGCGAAAGCTGCAACGCGAGGCCGGGCAATGATGTCGCGACCTTTCCTGTCCGGTGCAGGCGCGCCGCTGCGTGACGACCTGCGATGGATGCCTTCGCCCCGGCGGTCGGGATCATCGCGCGCGAGCCACCCCGGTGCCACGCCGCCGAGAGCCTTCAGACAACATCATTTTCGAGGAGAAACCGATCCATGTCCGAAACATCCACCCCACAGACCCGCCCCGCCCGGTTCAGGCTGCCGCTTGATCGCCGGGGCCTGGTGGTCGCTGCCATGGTCCTTGTCGGGGCCGGCCTCTGGCTGAACTGGGGCTGGGTCGCGGCGATCGGGGCCGCACCGCTGATCCTGGCGCTGGCCCCCTGTGCCGTCATGTGCGGCCTCGGATATTGCGCCACATGCAAAAGCAAGGGCGGTGACGCAGACAAGACCCCGGCCGACGCGCCGGGTGCAACGAGGGACTGAGACGAAACCCAACCAAGGAGACGACCATGAAGACGAATACCCGATTTGGCCTTGCCGCCGCGCTTGCGGCGATGATCGCAGCGCCGACGGCCTTTGCGCAGGATACCGCAGCCCCCGGAGATATGAAGCCGGGTGAATCCATGAATGGCGAGATGACCGGCGGCGACATGTCCGGCATGCAGGGTATGGAAGGCATGCAGGGAATGCAGGGGATGGAAGGCATGCAGGGGATGATGCCGATGATGCAGATGATGCAGCAGATGGGCCCGATGATGGCGGCCTGCACCGAGATGATGCAGACCATGACCGAGCAGATGAAATCCTCGGCGTCAGGCCAGAAGGAAGGTTGACCTCGATACCGCGCGGGCCCGAAGCCGGGCCCGCGCGGAACCTTCCTTCAATGAGATGACCATGACATCCACGACCCGTAACCTGCGCCATGTTCGGCTGGCGACCCTGGCTGCTGCGGCCGCGCTTCTGCTTTTGACAGGCGGCGCGCTGATCCTGCGCGCCTACACCCCGTCGCCGCCATCCCTGGCAACGACCGTCGGAGAGGCGGACGTTCGCTCTGAATTCTCGCTGATCGACCAGACCGGCACCGCCGTGACCGAGGCCGATTTCGCCGGCCGCTGGCAGCTTGTGTTCTTCGGCTTCACCAATTGTCCCGATATCTGTCCGACGACCCTAGCCTATATGGCAAGCGTGCTCGATCTTCTCGGACCCAGGGCCGAACAGGTTGCGCCGCTTTTCATCACCGTCGATCCGGCCCGCGACACCGTGCCCGTGATGGCGGAGTATGTCTCGAATTTCCATCCTCGCCTCGTCGGTCTGACAGGCAGCGACGCGCAGGTGGCAGACGCCGCGCAGAGTTTCCGGACCTGGTACACGCGGGTCGAAGAAAAAACGGCGCCCGATGGCTATCTGATGGCCCATGCCGGCTACATCTATCTGATGCGGCCCGACGGGCGTTTCGAGACCGTCGTCCAGGAGCGAGACCAGCCGCCCGAGGAACTGGCCCGTCGGATGTCGACCCTGATCGACGAAAGCATCTGATGCCGCCGTTGCCGCAACAATGGCCGGTCGCGGAGGCGACGCGGAGCCCGTCGCAGCTTGAAGCTCGGGACGCGCCGCGCACCGTGCCCGCGGGTCACGTGATTGCGCGCGGCGGACGCCCTTTCGGCGCAAGCCGTCGCGACAACGACCTGACCGTCGCGCCGCCACCCGGGCCGCCGCGGCACGACAACATTGTCCGACTGGTTCGATGATGACGACGATCTGTCCGACGGGAAGGCCCGACTGGCGGGTGGCGCTGCGGCGCTATCTTCTTTTTCTGGCCGCCGCGAACCTTCTGTGGGAATTCGCGCATCTGCCGCTTTATACCATCTGGCTGACCGCAAAGCCCCCGGAACTGGTCTTTGCGGTGCTGCATTGCACCGGCGGCGACGTGCTGATCGCGCTCAGCGCGATCGTGCTGGCGCTTTTGCTGTTTGGCAGTTCGGAATGGCCAAGGCTGGGTGCCGGACGCGTTCTTCTTGCCGTTCTGGCCTTCGGGATCGGCTACACCATCTTCAGCGAATGGCTGAACATCGTGGTCCGGCAGGCCTGGGCCTATCGCGACCTGATGCCGGTCATTCCGGTAATCGATACCGGTCTCAGTCCGTTCATGCAGTGGCTGGTCGTGCCGCTGGCCGCCTATTCCTACGCCACCGGCTGGCGACCATGGCGCCGCAAGAAAAGAGAGCCCGTACATGCCTGACCTTTCCCTGATCGGCCTGACCATCGTGCTGCTGGCGGGCGTGATTTCCTTTGCCTCGCCCTGCGTGTTGCCGTTGGTGCCGGGCTATGTCTCCTACATTGCCGGACGAACCGTCGGCGGCGCGGCGCGGCCCAGCCGTGGTCAATCCATCTGGCTCAGTCTGTTTTTCGTGCTGGGCTTCTCGACGATCTTCATGATCCTTGGCGCCTCGGCCACGGCTTTGGGCCAGTCGCTTCTGCGCTGGCGCTACGAGTTGAACATCATTGGCGGCGGCATCGTCGTCCTGTTCGGATTGTTCATGCTGGGCGCAGCGCGGATCCAGACGATGCAGCGGGATTTTCGCTTTCAGCTTGATCTGCCGGGCGGGCAGCCGGTGGCGTCCTATGTGCTCGGGCTTGCCTTCGGCTTCGGCTGGACCCCTTGCATCGGCCCGATCCTGGGCGCGATCCTGACCGCCAGCGCCGCCAGTGCCACGGTCGGGCAGGGGGTGGCGCTGCTGGGCGTGTATTCCATCGGGCTGGGCGTGCCGTTCCTGATCGTGGCCGCCTTCACAGACGGCCTTGCCGGCCGCCTGCGCGGCGCCCGCCGGCTTGGGCGCCGCCTGCATCAAATCGCGGGCGTGGTGATGATCGTGATGGGCGTTGCGATGATGACCGGCCAGCTGAGCGCGCTGTCCTACTGGATGCTGGATGCGTTTCCCGTGTTGGGCAGGATCGGCTGAGGCCGCGGAACCGGTATCACCGCGAAGCTCCGGCCTCGGGACGCGTCAGGAAATTTCTGCCGCGGCCCTTGAACCTCAAGCTACTGGAGATCCCATCTTGGGGAGACGAAAAGCGAAGGGGCGGCCGTGCCCCTGATCGGAACAGGAGGATCGACGGATGGTGGCTGACGTGAATGATGCCGGGCGCGGCCCGCAAGGGGGAGGCGGCAAGATGCGCTGCCCGGTCTGTGACGTGCCGCTGAGCATGGCCGACAGGCAGGGTGTCGAGATCGATTTCTGCCCCGATTGCCGGGGCGTCTGGCTGGACCGGGGCGAACTCGACAAGATCATCGAGCGCAGTGCGGCGGACGTGGCGCCACAGCGCGCGCCCGAACCGGCCGAACCGCGCGGCTATGCGGAAGAACGCGGCTATGGCGGCGGCTATGGCAAGCACGGTGGCGGGCACCATGGCAGCGGCTATGGCAAGCATGGCCGCCGCCGCAAATCCTGGCTCAGCGAAATCTTCGACTGAGACCGGCATGGGAGCGGGACATGATCACGGTGGCGGACAGGGCGGCGGAACCTCTGCCAGCCGCCACAAGGGCAGCCTTCGCTGGGCGCTGGCGCTGACCGGAACATTCCTCGTCGTCGAGGTGGTGGGCGGGCTGTGGACCGGCAGCCTGGCACTTCTGGCGGATGCCGCGCATATGGCGACCGACGTGGGCGGGCTGTTCATGGCCCTGGTCGCGGTGCGTTTTGCCGAACGGCCGGCGACGCCGCGGATGACCTTCGGCTATGTCCGCACCGAGGTGCTGTCGGCGCTGGTCAACGCCGTGGTGCTGCTGATCGTCACCGTTTTCGTGCTGCGCGAGGCCTGGGCGCGGCTTTTCGCGCCGCCCGAAATCCTCGGCGGCCCGATGCTGGCGGTGGCTGTGGCGGGGCTGATCGTCAACCTGATCTCGATGAAGATGCTTCATGCCGGGTCGCAGGAAAGCCTGAACCTCAAGGGCGCCTATTTCGAGGTGCTGGCCGACATGCTGGGTTCGGTCGGGGTGATCCTGGCCGCGCTGGTTGTGATGCTGACCGGCTGGACCATCGCCGATCCGATCATCGGCGCCGCCATCGGGCTGTTCATCGTGCCGCGCACCTGGATCTTGCTGAAAGGCGCGCTCAACATCCTGATGGAGGGAACGCCCGCCCATGTCGATACCGAGTTGCTGCGCCGGCGGCTGGCGGAAATTCCGGCCGTGACCGGGGTGCACGACCTGCATGTCTGGACCCTGACCTCGGGCCTCGACGCGATGAGTTGTCATCTGGTCGTGGACGACCCGGCCCGCGGCAGCGATGTGCTTGCCGCGGCCCGCAAGGCGATGAAAGAGGACTTCGCCATCACCCACACCACGATCCAGGTCGAGGACGCCGAGGCGGCCGAGACCGAGGATCCGAGCCATATGTGAGGACAGAGGCAGCATGGGAAACCATCTCTTTCGATCCGGGAAACACGGGCGCCGCGGGGACCGATATCGCGATGCCGGCAGGGGCGGCCACGGCGACGACCGCAGCGGCTTCGGCGACATCGCCCCGGCGCGCGGCCCGCGCATCGCTGGCGCGGTCCTTCTGGGCGGGCTGATCGTCTGGAGCCTTCTCGCGCTTGGCCTCTGGGCGCTGGTCGATCCGGTCCTGGCCTGGGCCGCGGGCATGACCGGCTCCGCCACCGATCTTGGCGTCGGTTTCGCGCGCTGGTTCGGCCTTGGCCGCGAGGCTTCGGCGTTGCGCGACGCGGCGAATGTCGATGGGCTGGTCGGCTGGGCGATAGGCCCGGTCCATGTCCTGGCCAAGGCTGGCCTGATCCTCATCTGGCTCGCCGGGGCGGCCGCGCTGGTCGTGCTGCCGGCGATCCTGCGTCGCCGATCCCGCTGGTGACATGCACTGAACGACGCTGATCCCCGCCGCCGATTGCGGCCCCGCGCGCGCGCCCGTCCGGCGTTTTTCGACCAGGCTGTCAGCCGACCGACAGGATGAAGATACCCGTGCCGAGGATCAGTCCGAATATCGTCAGCACCCCGAGGCCCAGAAGCAGACCCAGACGGTTGTTTGCCGCCGTCGCCGCGCGGGCCGGTCTTCTTCCATAGTCGCCGCCGGACGAAACCGGACCCCGGACCGGTCCGGCCATGTCCCGACCTCGCCGCAGCCGCTTTCCCTCCGTCCGGTTCCAGTCGAAGACGACAACCAGTATGGCGATCACCAGCATCATGCTGCCCGGCACCCAGAGGATAAAGCCGCCGGCGGTCTCGTCGGTCAAGGGCGCGATGCCGAAAAGCCGCCCCTCGATGTCGTAGGCGGTGTAGAGGATGCTGGTCTTGAAAACCGTGATCGCGCCGAGAAGAATGTTCGACACGATCGCCGCGAACAGCAGCACGACACGCAGAAAGTGCGACGGGTCAGAGGGCAGGTCGCGCCGGTCGAAGATCATCGCGAAGAACACCAGCCCGCCCGCCAGCATCGTCAGATGCATCGTCCAGTGGATCGCCGGATCAAGCAGGGCGGCGTTGTGGATCGGCGGAATCTGCCAGAAATAGAGCGATAGAAGAAAGATCACGAATGCCGTGACCGGGCCGGTCAGACGGCGGTAAAGTCCCGAGACCGCGCCGTCGGTCATCAGCGGCGCTACCAGCCACTTGCGCAGGAATTCCGGCAGGCCCGCGATCAGCAGGCCCTGAGGACGCGACAGAACGACCAGCATCGGCCCCACCATCCGAAGCAAAAGATGCTGGATCTGATGGGCGAGAAACAACCGTTCGCCCATCGGATCGACCGGCGATTGCAGCGACAGGAACAGCGCCAGGATTCCACCCCCGAAAAGGACATGCCGCAGGGCCGGGACCGGTCCTGTAACGGAACGGCGGCGCCACGCGCCGCGCAGGTAGACCGCCAGGATCAGCAGGATCGGACCGCTGATTTCGGGGGTGAGGTTCCAGGCCGTCCAGGCTTCGGCGGCCGAAAGGCCTTCGCCGCCATGAGCCAGCGCGACGGAAGGCATGGTCAGGGCCGCAACAGGCAGCAAGACGCGGGGCCGGATCGGACGAAGCCGGGCGGTTCGGGGTGCAGGGATCGGCATCTTGGTCTCTTAGAAGGCGTAGATGATTGTCGCGCCGGTAATGATCACGGTGGCGAACATCGCGACCGAAATCAGCGCCAGCGTGCGACCCATGCGGCGGTTTGACTCGGCCACCTTCAGTCGCAACTCATACGCGGTTTCGGGAAATTCGAGCGCGGCCGAGTTCGATCCGCTCCAGTTGTGCCGCGCGTTCCAGCGTCGGACCTCGGTCCGGTTCCAGCCGTTGAAGGCCAGGATGATGGCCGCCAGGATGACGAAGGACGAGGGAACCCAGATCGTGTAACCCCCGGTCGCCTCGTCGGCCATTGGCGCGAAATCCCACAGCCGTCCGGCGGCGTCATATGCGGGATAGAGCACCATCTCCTTCATCGTGGTGAGCGAGCCGAGCAGGATGTTCGAGACGATGACACCGACCAGCGCCAGAAGCCGCTTTCCGTGGGGTGCGCCCTCGGGCGGGCTGCGCCGGTCGAGCGTGACGGCAAAGAAGTTCAGACCCGCCAGCGTCATGCCGAGATGCGCCACAAGCGCCAGCGGCGGCATGGCGACCGCCGCGTTGTGCAGCACCGGCACCTGCCAGACATAGAGCGACGCGACCAGCAGGACGAAGCTCGTGCCGACGCGGGACAGGGCTCGCGCTGCGCTCTGTGCCGCGGGATGGTCTTTGCGCCGCCCGAGCCAGCGGCGAACCGGCCGGGGCAGACCCGCCCGCAGGACCGGCCAGGGATAGGCCAGGATGAACAGCAACGGCCCCAGCAGCCGGATGACCAGATGCTGAACCTGATGCGCCAGGAAAAGGCTTTGCCCCGCGCCCGCCAGCGGCCCTTCGAAGGCCAGGGCCAACAGCAGCATTCCGGCCGCGAACAGGCCGTGCCGGACCGGTCCGACCTGTTCGCCGACGATGCGGGGCCGGCCCATGCCGCGCAGATAGAGCCACGCGACGCCGCCAAGAACGGCAAGCGCGACCGGAGACAGGCTCGGTCCTAGCGGGTCGAGGATCGCGACGTTCATGCGGTGACCCGGTCCGGGCCGACCGCACCGGCGACGGATCGCCGAAAACCGCCAGCCGTCAGCGGCCGGGGGATTCGATGCGTGTCCCTGTCTCTGGGGTCCGACCGTCGGCGGCTTGCAGTTTCAAAGATCATTGCGCACGCGCGACCCGGATTGCAGGGATGGGAGGCACGGACCCGTGGGCTGCGGTCGAGCCCCGCCAGAACCATGCCGCCAGCATCGCGCCTTATGCATCAGTGGGCTCCAGCCGCCACAGCATCCGCAGGACGCTTGCGTCCGTATCTCGATGACCAGGCGCCTCATGGGCAAGGGCCCGGTTCGCTGTCCTGATCAGCAGGCCGCCCGCCGCAAATGCTTTTCATGCCCTGTCCCTTTTGCCTCTACGGAGGGATGGAAACCTCATTCGAGGGTCTGCCTACAACCTAAACCGGCTACAGGTTCAAGCAGAGAATGACCCGCGCGGCAATGTCGCGCCGCAATGTCGCACATGCTCCTGGAGGGGTCGCGCAGGCGGCGCTGCGGCGACCGGGTCGGAGAAAACAGCATCCGTTCTTCAGGCCGCCGGACGCAGCCGAGGTCATGCGGCCCGGCGGGCCCACGCACGGATCATGCCGCCAAAGCCGTGCCTTGCGCCTGGGGCCCTCGGTCATCTGCGTGCCGATGGCGTCGAAGAAGCCAGCGAACTGCACCCGTTTGAACGGCCGATATCCGTTGCGGTTCATCAAGCAGACGGGCAAGGGGCCTTGCCCAGATCGGACAGGTCAGGTCAGCAATGGCCCGGTCGGTACGCCCGCCATCCCGCCTGGACGTTTCGCAGCCGCGGCGATGCGGTTCTGACCGGACATTCGTTGCCAGGACAGCCCCCCAGCGGACCTGCTGCCGCCCCCCCCCACGCAGGCCGAGCCCCGACTGGCGTGCGTCCTGCCCGAGATGACGCTCGCGGACCTGCCGGTGTTCGTTCTCACGCACGAAAAATTCCGTGCCCTGTCTCGGATTCGCGCGGTCTTCGATGCGCTGGTCCAGAGAGCGGAAGACGTGACCGTGGGGCAGGG
>NZ_DHXG01000078.1:25841-30657 GCF_002413585.1 Paracoccus sp. UBA5162 | reverse complement strand
GGCAGAGGTTCGGAAATGGCGGGCGAACGGCGCGAACCGGATCGCGGTCAAAGTCCCATGGCCGAACCTGCAAGCGCCTGCCGCGCGGCGTTCAATCGCTGAAGCGCCGATCTGGTCTTTTCGGGCTCGGATGCCGAAAGCGCGATCAGCAGCCCCTCCAGCAGGGCGAGGGTGCCCGCGTGAAGCCCGAAGCCGCCGGTCCGGCCGCGGGGAACCCGCACAAGGATGCCTGCGCGCAGATCGGGAATATGCGGTCCCATCGAGGTCACCAGAACCGAGCGCAGCTTCAGGCCGCTTGCCCTGTCGAACAGGGCCCGCACCTCGGGATAGGGGCGATCATAGGCCAGCGCGATCACCGCATCGCCCGGCCCGATGCCGATCAGATCATCGGCGAGTTGCAGTCCGGTGCGCAGGATGGCGCGTGCATCGAAACCCAGGCGCACCAGCTGCGCCGCGAAATAGCCGGCGATGAAGCCCGACGGACCGATGCCGAAGACATGAATCCGGCGCGCCGAACGCATCGTCATGACGAAATCCGAAACGAGCGCGGGCGCCATCGTCTCGATCGCCTCGAGAGCGTCACGAAACGCCTGTGCCGAAGACTCCAGTCCCGCCGCCCTGGCGGGCCGGGCCAGTTCATTGGCCATGCGATCGGCCAGGGTCAGGTCACGACGCAGATCCTCGGCAAGCGCGCGACGCAGTTCGGCAAGCCCGCCATAACCAAGCTTTCGCGCAGTTCGGATCACCGTCGCGTCACTGGTCTTCGCGGCCGTCGCGATTTCCGCCGCAGAGGCGCGCAGTCCATGCTCGCGATTGCGGGAAAGCCAGTCGATGACCCGCGCCTCGACCGCCGAAAGCCGCGACCCGACAGCCAGGATTCGCTGCGAGAAGGTTGCGTCCGTCGGGTCAGTCGTGTCGGTTTCGATCATGTTGCAAATGCTACCTCGATGATGTAGTAAACACAACAATAGAGTCGCGGCCGCACCGCAGCCAGGATCGATTGAGAGAAGGCTTCATGTCGCCGGATTTCTGGACCGCCCTTTTTCCCGCCGTCGCCGCGGCTTTCCTTGCATCCCTCGTCGAGGTGGTGGAGGCCTTCACGATCGTGTTGGCGGTGGGCACCACGCGCGGCTGGCGACCGGCCGTCGCCGGGGCCGCCGCGGCGATTGTCGTTCTGGGACTGATCGTTCTGACGCTGGGTCCGGCGCTTCGATTCATCCCGATCCGGACGCTGCAGCTTGTCGTGGGGATCCTGCTGCTGCTGTTCGGCACGGGCTGGCTGCGAAAGGCCGTTCTTCGCTGGGCCGGCGTGATCGCGCTGCATGACGAGAGCGCGGCTTACGCAAGGGAAGCCGCCGATCTGAGGTCACGGACGGGGGCGCCGCGGACATTGCGGTGGATTGCAGGCATCGCCGCGTTCAAGGCCGTTCTTCTCGAAGGCCTGGAGGTCGCTTTCATCGTCATCGCCATCGGTGCCGGCAAGGGCCTGCTGTGGGAGGCCTCGCTTGGCGCCCTTGCCGCCTGCGCCCTGGTGCTGGTCCTGGGCGCCGCTCTGCGCAAGCCCTTGGCCCAGGTTCCTGAAAATACGCTGAAGTTCGGGGTTGGCGTCATGCTGTCGGCCTTTGGCGTGTTCTGGACCGGCGAAGGGCTGGGCGTGCGGTGGCCTGGTGCGGATCTCGCACTCTTGCCCCTGGCGGCGCTTTTCCTGTTGGCGGGCATCGGCCTTGCCCATCTGGCGCGCGCCTTGGCCGCGGGGCGGCCGGCATGACAATCCTGGGCGATGTCTTCAGGGAGCTTTTCGGGATGTTCGTGGCCGACCTGCGGCTGACGCTGTCGGTTCTGGGTGGCGTTCTGCTTGTCGCCATCCTGATGAACAGCGCCGTGCTGGGGCCCGTCGCGGCAGGGTTCGTGCTGGCGCTTGGTTGCGTCCTGATCCTTGTCGAAACGGTCCTGCGCGAGACGCGCCGCGGCAAGTGATGCAGGGGCGCGGCCGGCTGGTCCGCCATTCCGGTGTCTGGGCGATCGCATGGCGGCGTGGGCCTTGCGGCGACAGCGGGCGTCAGGACGGCGGGGCCACCGCGTCAGCCCAGATAGGTCCTGATCGCGGCGCCGACACCCTGATCCTGCACCAGTCTCAGCTTGCGGGCGAAAGCGTCCTGAAAGCGCGGATTGTCGGCCAGTGCGCCAAAGACGGCACGGTTCGACAGGAAGGCCAAAGGATCGCGGCGCGCGGCCAGGGCATAGTCGCGCAATGCGTCGCTGTTCTCGTCATTGGGCGCGATCTCGTTTCCGGCCTCGTCGATACGTTCGCAATAGCGGCACCAGAAGGCGACCTCTTGCGCCAGCCCGTCGATGGCGGCATCCGATCGCAACGCGTCGGCCAAAGTCGGCAGGATGAATTTCGGCTGCCGGTTAGACCCGTCGAGGCACAGCCGCGGGATGGTGTCGCCGATTTCCGGATTTGCGAAACGGCCGAGGATGAGGTCGAGATAATCCTCGTAGCTGACGCCCTCGATCGGGGGCAGGGTCGGGATGATCTCGCGTTCCTCCAGCGCGCGCAGCCAGGCGGCGATCCGGGGATCGGCCATCGCATCATGGACGAAGTGGTGGCCCAGCAGCGCGGAAGGATAGGCGATGGCGGCGTGACCGCCATTCAGGATACGCAGCTTCATCAATTCGTGCCGGCTGACATCGGTCACGAATTCAGCGCCGACCTTTTCCAGCGGCGGGCGGCCCTGCGGGAAATTGTCTTCCAGCACCCATTGGCGGAAGGGTTCACAGACCACGGGCGCGGCGTCGATGATGCCGAATTTGTCCCGCACCAGCGCGCGTTCGCGGTCCGAGGTGGCGGGGGTGATGCAATCGACCATGGAATTCGGGAATGCCACATTCTGGCGGATCCATTCGGCCAGGCCGGGATCGGACAACTGCGCCAGTTCTGTCACGGTGCGCGCGCAGACATGACCGTTTTCGGGCAGGTTGTCGCAGGACATGACCGTGAAGGGCGCCTCACCCGCCGCGCGGCGCGCGCGCAACGCCGCCAGGATCATGCCGAAGACGGTGCGCGGCGCGTCCGGATTGTCGGCGTCGTGGGCGATATCGGGATGGGCCGCGTCGAAGCCGTCGGTCTTGGCATCGACGTAGTAGCCGCCCTCGGTGATGGTCAGCGACACGATCCGGATCGCGGGATCGGCCATCGCGGCGATGACCCTGGCCGGATCGACCTCGACGAAATCGACCATCGAGCCGATGACGCGGGCGCTCAGGCCCTTCGGGTCCAGTTCGACCACCGTCGTCAGCCAGTCCTGCGCCGCCAGTCGGTCGCGCATCGCCGCATCGCCCGGACGGACGCCCGCGCCGATCAACGCCCAGTCATGCCCCTCGCCGGTGTCGAACAGCCGGTCCAGGTAGAAAGCCATGTGCGCGCGGTGAAAATTGCCGATGCCCACATGCAGGATACCGGGTTTCAGCGCGCCGCGATCATAGCCGGGGCGCCCGACATGGTCGGGCAGATCGCTCAGCATGGATTGCGAAAGTGTGGCGGCCATGTCTGGACCTTTCTTCGAAAAACGCCCGCGGAGGACGCGGGCCTCGGGGCAGGGGGCAAGGCGTCGCGCGGATCAGCTCATCCATTGTCCGCCATCGACATTGTAGGTCTGGGCGAGGATGTAATCGGCCTCGTTCGAGGCGAGGAAGATGGCCATCCCGGTCAGGTCGGCAGCGGTTCCCATGCGGCCATGGGGAACGGCGGCGGCGACCTCGGCCTTTTTCTGGCCGGGCTCCTTGCCTTCGTATTTCGCGAAGAAGGCATCCACGCCGTCCCAGTGTTCGCCTTCCACGACGCCTGGCGCGATGGCGTTGACGTTGATGCCATGGCGGATCAGGTTCAGGCCCGCCGATTGCGTCAGGCTGATGACGGCAGCCTTGCTGGCGCAATAGACGGCGACCAGCGGTTCGCCGCGGCGCCCGGCCTGGCTGGCCATGTTGATGATGCGCCCGCCGCTGCCGCGACGGATCATGACACGCGCGACCGCCTGCATCATGAACAGGGTCCCCGAGACGTTGACGGCGAAGATGCGATCGTAATCGGCGCGCGTGATCTCGGTCAGGGGGGCGGCGGTGAACAGGGCCGCGTTGTTGACAAGGATGTCGATGCCACCAAAGGCCTCCTCGACCTCGGCCACGCAGGTGTCGATCGATTTCTGGTCGGTCACGTCCAGCCGCACCGCGATGGCGGCATCGCCAAGTGCCGCGGCGGCATCCGCCGCGGCCTGGGCATTGATGTCGCAGATCGCCACCCGCGCGCCCTCGGCCGCATAGGCGCGGGCGAATTCCAGCCCGATGCCGCGTGCCGCGCCGGTGATCAGTGCGGATTTGCCGTCCAGTCGCATCATGCGATCCGGTCTCCGGTCTTGTCGAACCGGTGAATGCGCTCTTCGTTCGGCGTCAGCCAGACGGTGTCGCCGTGCCGAAAGCCCAATTCACCGTCCGAGCGAACGGTGATGGTTTCGGTCAGCCCGGTTTCCTCGACATAGAAGAAGCTGTCCGAGCCCAGATGTTCGCTGACGCCGATCCGTCCCTTCCATTTCCCGCCCTCGGCCGAGATGGCGATGTGTTCGGGACGCACGCCGATGGTCTCGGCCCCGTATTCGGCGGCGGTCGGACCCGAAAAGAGGTTCATCCTCGGGCTGCCGATGAAACCTGCAACGAAGACGTTCCTGGGGCGCAGATACAGATCCAGCGGGCTGCCGACCTGTTCGATCCGCCCGGCCTGCAGCACCACGATCTTGTCGGCCATGGTCATCGCCTCGACCTG
>NZ_DHXG01000078.1:25357-25531 GCF_002413585.1 Paracoccus sp. UBA5162 | reverse complement strand
CGCCTCGACCTGGTCGTGGGTGACATAGATCATCGTGGTCTTCAGCCGGTTGTGCAATTCGCTGATTTCCAGCCGCATTCCCACGCGCAGCGCGGCATCCAGGTTTGACAGCGGTTCGTCGAACAGGAAGGCCGAGGGTTCGCGCACGATCGCGCGGCCGATGGCGACGCGCTG
>NZ_DHXG01000078.1:24865-25042 GCF_002413585.1 Paracoccus sp. UBA5162 | reverse complement strand
GCGCTGGCGCTGGCCGCCCGACAACTGGCCGGGCCGGCGGTCCAGGTAATTGGTCAGGTTCAGCGCCTTGGCCGCGGCCTCGATCCGGCGGTCCTGTTCGTCCTTGGACAAGCCGGCCATCCGCATCGGGAAGGCGATGTTCTTCCTGACCGACATGTGCGGGTAAAGCGCATAGGA
>NZ_DHXG01000078.1:21607-24553 GCF_002413585.1 Paracoccus sp. UBA5162 | reverse complement strand
ATAGGACTGGAACACCATCGCCAGCCCGCGTTTCGCCGGCGAGGCATCCGTGGCATCGGTGCCGTCGATCAGGATGCGCCCGCCGCTGACATCTTCCAGCCCCGCGATCAGGCGCAGCAGGGTGGACTTGCCGCAGCCCGAGGGCCCCACGAAGACCACGAATTCGCCGTCCTCGATGGTCAGGTCCAGCGGCGGGATAACCTCGACCTCGCCGAACCGCTTGGCCACCTCTTCCAGGGTGATCTGTCCCATCGTGGTCTCCTATTTCACCGCGCCGAAGGTCAGGCCGCGGACAAGTTGTTTCTGGCTGAACCAGCCCAGGATCAGGATCGGGGCGATCGCCATGGTCGATGCCGCCGAAAGTTTCGCCCAGAACAGCCCCTGCGGGCTGGAGAACGAGGCAATGAAGGCCGAGAGCGGCGCGGCATTGGTGGTGGTCAGCTGGATCGTCCAGAACGCCTCGTTCCAGGCCAGGATGATGTTCAAAAGCAGGGTCGAGGCGATGCCCGGCACCGCCATCGGCGTCAGCACATACAGGATCTCGTCCCGCAGGCTGGCGCCGTCCATCCGCGCGGCTTCCAGGATCTCGCCCGGAATCTCGCGGAAGTAGGTATAGAGCATCCAGACCACGATCGGCAGGTTCATCAGCATCAGCACGATGACCAGCCCGGTCCGGGTGTCCATCAGCCCGGTGCGCAGGAAGATCAGATAGATCGGCACCAGCACCGCGACGGCCGGCATCATCTTGGTGGACAGCATCCACATCAGGATGTCCTTGGTGCGCTTGGTGGGCGAGAAGGCCATTGCCCAGGCCGCCGGAATCGCCACGATCAGCGCCAGCAGCGTCGAGCCGACCGCGATCACGACCGAGTTGGAAAACGGCCGCCAGTAGTTGTTCTGGCTCTGCACCGCCTCGTAACTGGACAGGCTGAAGGAGGGGATCAGGTTGAAGCCGGAAATCGCCTCCTGCTCGGTCTTCAGGCTGGTGATGATCGTGTAGAGGATCGGAAAGAAGATGATCAGCGCCACCGACCAGGCGGCGATGGTCCAACCGATCTTCGCGTTTCTGGAAACCGCGCGTGCCATGATGTCCCCTCAGTCCAGGTTCCGGCCGACGGCGCGCATCAGGAAGATGGCGACGATATTGGCCAGGATGACGGCGATGATCCCGCCCGCCGCGGCGCCGCCGATGTCGAAGTTCAGCCGGGCGGCGCGGTAGATCAGGAAGGTCAGGTTGGTCGAGGCGAAACCCGGTCCGCCATTGGTGGTCACCAGGATTTCCGCGTAGATCCCCAGCAGGAAGATGGTCTGGATCAGGATGACCACGGTGATTGCGCGGGCCATATGCGGCAGCACCAGATGGATGAAGCGGCTGATTGCGGGCGCTCCGTCCATTTCCGCGGCCTCCATCTGCTCGCCATCCAGCGATTGCAGCGCGGTCAGCAGGATCAGCGTTGCGAAGGGCAGCCATTGCCAGGCGACGATGATGATGATCGACAGCAAAGGAAATTGCGCGAACCAGTCCACCGGGCTTGCGCCAAAGAACTTGGCGATGTCGGCGAACACCCCGTAGCTGGGATGCATGATCATGTTTTTCCAGATCAGGGCCGCGACCGGCGGCATGACGAAGAAAGGGCTGATCACCAGGATCCGCACGATACCCTGTCCGAAGATCGGCTTGTCGATCAGCATGGCGATGCCGATGCCGCCGCAGACGGTGATCAGCAGGACGCCCAGGACCAGCACGATCGTGTTCCAGATCGATTCAAGGAAGGCCGGATCGGTGTAGAAATATTGATAGTTGAACCAGCCCGCCCAGCTTGTGACACTGGGATTGAGCAGGTTGTAGTTCAGGAACGAATAGTAAAGCGTCATTCCCAGCGGGATTACCATCCAGATCAGCAAAAGGATGATCGCTGGTGCGCGCATCAGCCGCGCGAGGCTGGCGGTCTGGCGTGTTGCCATGATCTTGCTCCTCCTCGGGCGGCGGGGCCACGCGGCCCGCGCCTTCCCCCCATTCCTTGTCGCGCCGCCCGGACGGGCCGGACGGCGCTATTTCAAAGCCTACTTGATGTAGCCCGACCGCGTCATCTCGCGGGTGGTATTGGACTGCGCAGCGGCCAGGGCGTCCTCGGCCGACATCTGCCCGGCCAGTGCGGCCGAGAATTGCTGGCCCACCGCCGTGCCGATCCCCTGGAATTCCGGGATCGCGACAAATTGCCCCCCCGTATAGGGAATATCCTGAACCGAGGATTTCTGCGTATTCGCCGAATCGATGGATTTCAGCGTCATCGCGGCGAAAGGCGCCTCTTTCTGGTATTCGGGATTCTCATAAAGCGAGGTCCGCGTGCCCGGAGGTGCGGCGCGCCAGCCATCCTTGCTGGCAACCAACTCGGTATAGCCCTTCGATGTTGCCCAGGCGATGAACTGCTTCGCCGCATCCTGTTGCTTCGACGAGGCCGGGATCGCCAGGCTCCATGCCCACAGCCAGTTGCCGTGATTGTCCACGCCTTCCTTGTTGGGGAATTGCGCGAAGCCCACGCTGTCGGCCACTTTAGAGTTTTCCGGGTCGGTCACGAAGCTGGCGGCGACGGTCGCGTCGATCCACATGCCGCATTTTCCCTGCTGGAACAGCGACAGGTTCTCGTTGAAGCCGTTGGACGAGGCACCCGGCGGACCGTAATTGGTCATCAGGTCCAGATAATCGGTCAATGCCGCCTTCCATTCCGCGCTGTCGAATTGCGGTTTCCAGTCCATGTCGAACCAGCGCGCGCCATAGCTGTTGGCCATTGCGGTCAGGAAGGCCATGTTCTCGCCCCAGCCGGGCTTGCCGCGCAGGCAGATGCCGTAGGTTTCATTGGCCTTGTCGGTCATCTTTTCGGCGGCGGTCTTGATATCGGCCCAGGTCGGGCTGTCGGGAATGGTGACACCGGCCTTTTCGGCCAG
>NZ_DHXG01000078.1:6891-21236 GCF_002413585.1 Paracoccus sp. UBA5162 | reverse complement strand
AGCGTGCCATCGACCGACAGCGCCTCGCGGACGGCGGGCAGCAGGTCGCCGGCGTCGTAATCGGCGCCCAGATCGTCCAGCGGCACCAGCCATTGTTGCTTGGCCCAGATCGGAACCTCGTAGGTGCCGATGGTCAGCACGTCATACTGGCCGCCCTGCGTGGCGATGTCGGTGGTTACGCGCTCGCGCAGGATGTTCTCTTCCAGTGTCACCCATTCAAGCTTGATGTCGGGGTTCTTCTCGGTGAAGTCGCTGGTCAGACCCTGCATCCGGATCATGTCGCCGTTATTGACGGTGGCGATGGTCAGCGTGGTTTCCTGCGCCGCGGCAATGCCGCCCACGGCGCAAAGCGCGGAAGCGCCCAGCAGGGCGCGGATGGTCGTCTTCATGTAGTTCCTCCCTTGGCGGTTGGGCATTTGCTCTACCGGTGGGCAAATATTCATCTTCCTGCCCGATTCTGTCAATACATTTGCAGGCAAGGTCCGGTCTTCCCGTGCAAATGGCCGATATGAATGGATTTTCTCGGTTCCGATCATGTCAGTAGTCGCTCTGCAGTGGCTTCCGAGGTGATCAGACCGTTGATCAGATGCCCGGTCAGGGCGGCGCGAATCGCGGGCAGCTTGGCCTCGCCTGTGGCCACCGCGATCACCGGGCGATCGGCGGCGCGTGGCAGCGGGGCCGAGGCCACGCGGGCGTTGAAATCGCAATCGATCACCTTGCCTGCCCGGTCATAGACCCAACTGGTGATCTCGCCCACGGCACCGGCGGATTTCAGATCCTCCATTTCGGCGGCACTGGCGAATCCATCCACAAACAGCGGTGCGCTGGTGTCCATCTGTCCGATCCCGACCAGAGACAGGTCCGCCTCTTCGCATTGACGCAGGGTGTTGCGGACTGCCTCTTGTTCGCGCATCGCAGCCAGTTCCGTGGCGCTGCGGGCCAGAACCGGCAGCGGATAGGGGTAATGGGCTGCGCCGATCCTTTCGGCCAGACGGATCGTCGCGTTATAGGGCGAGGCGGATCCGTCCTGCATCATGTTGCCCAGACGCGAGACGACGACGTGCTGCGGGCAGGACATGCGCGGCAATTGCTCGACCGTCGCTTTCAGCGCCCGCCCGGTCCCGAGGCTGACAACCCGGCGTTCGGACGATTTCAGCACCCGCTCAAGCTCGGCCGCCGCCGAGATGGCTATGCCGGTCAGCAGATCGGGCGCTTCGGGGTCCGAGGGCACCACCTCGCAGCTTTTCAGCCCGAAACGGTGTTTCATCTCATAGGCAAGGTCCATGCAGCGACCGATCGGATGATCCAGGCGCACCTTGACCAGCCGTTCGGCCACCGCCATTGCCACAAGGCGTTGCGCCGATTGGCGGCTGACGCCCAGCTTGCGCGCGATCTCGTCCTGCGTGTTGCCGGCCACGTAATACAGCCAGCCGGCGCGTGCCGCATCGTCCAGGCGCGTCGCCTCGGGGGTGAAGCGTCCATGGGTCATGGCCTGGCCTGTCCCTCCTCCAGCCTCATCAAGAGGTGCGCGAAATCGGCCCAGTTGTCAAAGCTTTCGGTCGGGCCATCGCCGGGGCCGGCGCCCGACAGATGGCTTCCGCCGGTATAATGCAGATGCGGCATCCCCGCCGCAGCCGCCGCCTGAAGGCCCGGCGCGCTGTCCTCGACCACCAGGCAGGCCGGGGGCGGGACGCCCATTCGGCGGGCCGCGAACAGGAACAGATCAGGCGCCGGCTTGCCGCGTTCGACCTGGCTTGCGGTAAAGACATCGGCGTTGAAAAACGCTGTCAAACCAAGGATTTCAAGTGTCTTATTCACCCGCGGCCTGCTTGAGGAGGTGGCCACGCAGACCGGCCGGTCCAGGGCCTCGATCATGCGCGCGAACCCCGGCGTCGGGCGTAGCTCGGTCTCGAACCGGGACAGCAGGCGGCTGCGGTAGTCGGCCTCGAAACCGGGCGGCAAGGCGCGGTCATGGCGGCGGCGTATGGTTTCGGCCACGGTGGGAAAGCTGCGCCCCAGGAAATCGCGGCGCACATCCTCGGCGCTCAGCGCAAGCCCTTCGGCGGCGAGTTGTTCGATGAGCACCTCGGCCGAAAGGATTTCGCTGTCGGCAATGACACCGTCGCAATCGAAGATGACCAGATCGACCTTCACCACGCACCCCTTGTTCGATGAGGGCGGCAGCATAGCGCCCGCCCGCCCTGCCGCAAGGGATTGCGAATTCTAAAGCCTTCGTCTTGCCCGCAGCGCAGCGCTGATCGTGCCGTCGTCCAGATAATCCAGCTCTCCGCCGATGGGAACGCCCTGGGCAAGGCCGGTCACGACGACACCGCTGCCCGCCAGCGCCTCGGCGATGTAATGGGCGGTGGTCTGGCCATCGACGGTGGCGTTCAGCGCCAGGATCACCTCGGTCACGCCATCGCGGCAGACACGATCCACCAGGGTGGGGATCCCCAGATCCTCGGGGCCAACCTCGTCCAGCGCCGACATCGTGCCGCCCAGGACATGATAGCGGCCGCCAAAGACGCGCCCCCGTTCCAGCGCCCACAGATCGGCCACGTCCTCGACGACGCAGATTTCGCCATTGGCGCGGCGCGGATCGGCACAGATCGCGCATTCGTCGCGATCGGTGATGTTGCCGCAGGTCAGACATTCGCGCGAATTGACCGCGACCCTGTCCAGAAGCTGGGAAAGCTGCACCATCTGGCCGCTGCGCTTGCGGATCAGCGCCAGAACGATGCGCCGCGCAGAACGCGGACCCAGCCCCGGCAGCCGCGCCATCAGCGCCACCAGAGCCTGAATGTCGTCGCTGCCCTCGGCCATTTCTGACAGGGGCCTAGAACGGAAGCTTCATGTCCGGCGGCAAGCCCAGTTCCGAGGTCATGCGCGACATTTCCGACTGCATCCTGTCCTGCGCCCGCTTCTGCGCATCCTTGATCGCGGCGAGGATCAGATCCTCGACCACTTCTTTCTCGCTGGGCTGGAAGATCGAGGGATCGATCTCCAGCGCGGTCAATTCGCCCCTGGCGGTGGCGGTCGCCCTGACCAGCCCGGCGCCGGATTCGCCGGTCACCGTCACCGATGCAAGATCATCCTGCATCTTCTGCATCCTGTCCTGCATTTCCTTGGCGGCCTTCATCATCTTGGACATGTCGCCCAAACCGCCCAGACCTTTCATCATCGTCTCAATCCTCATCCTCGAACGGGTCCCATTCATCGACTTCGGCGACGGGACCATCTGTGATTTCATGCGGGTTCGCCGCACCCTCGGCCGCGATTTCCGCCGCGTCCTCGGGCGGCCGAGCGATCTTCGTGACCGTTTTCAGTCTGGCGCCGGGAAAGGTTGCCATCACTTGCTGCACGATCGGCAATTCCAACGCCCGCTTGCGTGCCGCCTCCAATTCGGCCGCGCGGGTTTCTGCGATGGTGGGCGCACCGCCACTGCCGACGACGCTGACTGCCCAACGCTGCCCGCCGCACCAGCCGCGCAGGCGTTCGCCAAGCCTTTGCGCCAGATCGGCGGGGCCGTTGCCACGCGGCTCGAATTCGATCCGGCCGGGGCTGTAACGGACCAGCCCGACGTGATTTTCAACCTGCACCAGCAGCAGCATGTCACCCATGCGGCGGATCAGATCAAGCACCGAGGCAAAATCGGGAAAGGCGGCAAAGGCCTGGGGCGAAACCGCAAGAGCCGCCGCAGTCCCGCCGGCCCCGACGCCGATGGCAGGGGCCGGGCGGGCCGCCGCGCGCGGCGCCTGCTGATCGGTCCCGGCGGGCGCGGCCTGGCGCGCGAAATCGCCCGCCGCCGCCGATTGCTGGACCTTGCGGATCAGCGCCTCGGGGTCGGGCAGATCGGCCACATGGGTCAACCGGATGATCGCCATTTCGGCCGCCATCATCGCATTGGGCGCCGCCGAGACCTCGTCCAGCGATTTCAACAACATCTGCCACAGCCGCGTCAGGACCCGCATCGCCAACCGGTCGGCCAGATCCTTGCCGCGCGTGCGTTCATCCGGGGAAATGGTCGGATCCTCGATCGCTTCGGGCGTGATCTTGACGACCGAAATCCAATGCGTGATCTCGGCCAGATCGCGCAGAACCGCCACCGGATCGGCGCCGCCCGCATATTGCGACTGCAATTCGGTCAGGGCGGCGGCCGCATCGCCGCGCAGGATCATCTCGAACAGGTCGATGACCCGGCCCCGATCGGCCAGGCCCAGCATGGCACGGACCTGATCCGCCCCCGTCTCGCCGGCGCCGTGGCTGATCGCCTGGTCCAGCAGGCTGGTCGCATCGCGCGCGCTGCCCTCGGCCGCCCGCGTGATCAGCGCCAGCGCCTCATCGGTGATCTGGGCGTTTTCGGATCCCGCGATCCGGCGCAGGAGACCGATCATCACCTCGGGTTCGATGCGACGCAGATCGAACCGCTGGCAGCGCGACAGAACCGTGACGGGCACCTTGCGGATTTCGGTGGTGGCGAAGATGAACTTCACATGCGGGGGCGGTTCCTCCAGCGTCTTCAGCAGCGCATTGAACGCGCTGGTCGACAGCATGTGCACCTCGTCGATGATATAGATCTTGTAGCGCGCCGAGGCCGCGCGATAGTGAACGGATTCGATGATCTCGCGGATGTCGCCCACGCCCGTCCGCGATGCCGCATCCATTTCCATGACATCGACATGGCGCCCCTCGCTGATCGCCACGCAATGTTCGCAGACGCCACAAGGCTCGGTCGTCGGGCCGCCTGCGCTGTCGGGGCCGATGCAGTTCATGCCCTTGGCGATGATCCGGGCGGTGGTGGTCTTGCCGGTCCCGCGAATGCCCGTCATGATGAAGGCCTGCGCGATCCGGTCGGCGGCAAAGGCGTTCCTCAGCGTGCGCACCATCGCGTCCTGACCGACCAGATCCGCGAAGGTTTCCGGCCGGTATTTCCGGGCCAGAACCTGATATGCCTGCTTCGTCTCGGTCATCCGCCACCCGCTTCTGGAGCGCCACTCTAGCCTCGGTGCAGGGGGGCTACAACCGCCTCACGCGGCGTTGGGCGGCGGCGCATCATGCATGGCGCGGAACTTTTCCCAGGCCTCGTTCAGCCGCCGGGTCCGGGCCTCGGCCATGCGCACGGCCTCGGGGGGCAGGCCGCGGGCGATGGCACGGTCGGGATGAGCCTCGCGGATCAGGCTGCGCCAGCGTTTGCGGGCTTCGGGCAGCGGGGTATCCGGGGTCACGCCCAGGATTTCGCAGGGCGGACAGCCAGCCTTCGGATCGTGGCTTGCGCGGATCGTGGCGATGCGGGCGGGCGTCAGGCCGAAGATGCGGCCGACCTCGTCGATGAAGGCGATCTCGGATTCGTGCATCTCGCCATCGGCGACGGCGATGATGCACAATCCCTCGATCACGTCGGCCAGGACCGGATCGCCGGGCGCGAACATCGCGGCGATGCGCCGCGCCCAGGCGTCGAAGCCGGCCACGTCCTGCCGCGCCAGGTCGAAGACGCGGGCGGCGTTCTTTTCCTCGGCGCGCGGTATGATGAAGACACGGCGGAAGGCCGTCACCTCGGATCGGGCGACGGTGCCGTCGGCCTTGGCCAGCTTGGCGCCGAGTGCGATCACGCCGATGGTAAAGGCGACCGATCGTTCCGGCGCCACGGCGCGCGGGCTGCCCAGCAATGCCGCCAGCCGGTCGCCTATGCGCTGCCAGAAGCTGCGCGGCTTCGGCAGGTCGGGACAGGTCGGGTGATCGGCGCGAGTATCCATGCCACTCAGATTATCCGGGATCGCGCCGCGAGGGTAGGGGGCAGAGGTGAAGGAAACGTTACCCGCCCAGATCCTTGCCCATCAAAACCAGGTCGTGATAGCGGCCGAATTTCCAGCCCGCAGCCGGAATACGGCCCCATTCGGTATAGCCCAGCCGCGCGTGGAAACGCAGCGAACCGCTGTTCGTGGCCGTGATCGCGCCGATCATCAGCCGATGACCGCAAGCGCGGGCGTGATCCTCGATCGCCTGCATCAGCATCCGCCCGATGCCGCGACCGCGCGCGGCGGCAGCCAGGTTGACCGAATGTTCCATGCTGCGCGCATAGCCCGGCCCGCCGCGAAACTGGCCATAGCTGGCATAGCCCAGCAGCGCCCCATCTTCCTCGGCCAGCAGGAAGGGATGACCGGCGGCCTGCCGTTCGGCGATATGGGCGGCGATATCTGCCTCGCTGCGTTCGGCCGGCCAGAAGGTGACATCGGTGTCGCGGATCAGGGGGTTCCACAGGGCGCCTATGGCCGGCGCATCCTCGCCGCGTGCCTCGCGCAGCGTGATCACAGCCTGACCTCGCCCTGGGGCGTGGCGAGGCGCAGGGAGAAGGGGCCGCGCGACAGGCGCGGATCGGCGACAGGCAAGTCAATCGGCAGAGAAAGCCGCGCCAGCCTGATACCGTGATCGGGAAGGGTATCCGAGGGATGCGGCCCGCCGCCCCAGTCGATCCGCATCGGCGCGGCACCGTCATGCGGCATCTGCCCGCCATCGGGAACCGTGATCCGCCAGCGCAGCCCTCCGCGACTGGCCGCAAGGATCGTGGTGCCCCGTGGCGCGGTCAGCCGGCTTTGACGGATGACCCAGCCTGCGACCCTGGGTGGCCCGTCGAACCCGTCCAGCCCGAACCAGCGCGGTCGGTCCGGCGCGGGGGCCGCGGGGTCGATGGCGATCAGTTCCAGATATTCGCCCGGTCCCAGCGACAGCAATCGGTTCTGTGTGCCCATCTGCGGATGTTTCCCGCCCGGTTCCGGCGCCACGCCCAGCCTGGCCCGCAGCCATTCCGCGCCCTCGTCCAGATCGCGGGTGGCGATGGCGACATGATCGAAGGCGCAATCCTGGGCCGGCGGGTCCATCAGCCGCGATGCGCCCCGGCCGCCAGATCGGCCACGAATTGCAGGATCTCGGGCACCGGGCGTCCCGCGCCGATCATCTTCACGATGGCGCTGCCGACGACGCAGCCATCCGCGACCGAGGCGACGCTTTCGGCGGCCTCGGGCGTCGAAATGCCAAAGCCCACCACCACCGGCAGGTTCGCCGCTTTCTGGATCCGGGCAACTTCCGGTGCGACCTCGGCGGCGTCGGCGGCCGGGCCGCCGGTGATGCCGGTAACGCTGACGTAATAGACGAAGCCCGACGTGTTCCTGACCACGGCGGGAAGGCGGCGGTCATCGGTCGTGGGCGTGGCAAGGCGGATGAAGTTCAGTCCGGCTTTCGCGGCGGGGATGCAGAGTTCGTCATCTTCCTCGGGCGGCAGATCGACGATGATCAGGCCATCCACGCCGGCCTCGGACGCCTCGGCCAGAAAGCCCTCGACGCCGCCGGGACGGGCATAGATCGGATTATAGTAGCCCATCAGCACGACCGGCGTTTCATCATCCTCCTTGCGGAATGCGCGCAGCATCGCCAGCGTGCGGCTGACGCTGCCGCCCTGGGCCAGCGCCCGCTGGCCCGCCGCCTGGATGATCGGCCCGTCGGCCATCGGATCGGTGAAGGGCATCCCCAGTTCGATCACGTCCACGCCCGCGCCGGGCAGGCCGCGCATGATCTTGAGCGCCGTCGCGTCGTCGGGGTCCGATGCCATCATGTAGGCCACGAAGGCCTTCTTCTTGTCGGCCCTCAGCGCCTGAAACCGTGCGTCGATCCTGGTCATGTCCGTCCCCGTTCGTCCCGGCGCCCAGCACTAGCCCGACCGCACGGCTTTCGCAATCCGCGCGAGGCTGGACTTGCGGCCCCCATCCGCCTATGAGGACGCCGAAATCAGCAAGGGATGTCGCAATGGGCTTTCGCATGGGGATCGTCGGGCTGCCGAATGTGGGCAAGTCCACGCTGTTCAACGCCCTGACCAGAACCGCCGCCGCGCAGGCCGCGAATTTTCCCTTCTGCACGATCGAGCCCAACGTGGGCGAGGTCGCGGTGCCAGACCCGAGGCTGGACCGGCTGGCGGCGATCGCCCACAGCAAGCAGATCATCCCCACGCGGATCACCTTCGTCGATATCGCGGGCCTGGTGAAGGGCGCCAGCAAGGGCGAAGGGCTGGGCAATCAGTTCCTGGCCAATATCCGCGAGGTGGACGCCATCGCGCATGTGCTGCGCTGTTTCGAGGATCGCGATGTCACCCATGTGGAAGGCCGCGTCGATCCCATCGCCGATGCCGAGGTGATCGAGACCGAATTGATGATCGCCGACATGGAATCCATCGAGCGGCGGCTGACCAATCTGGCCCGCAAGCTGAAGGGCGGCGACAAGGAGGCGTTACAGCAGCAGGTGCTGCTGCAACGCGCGCTCGAGGCTCTGGAGGCCGGCCGGCCCGCGCGCAGCGTCGAGGTTGCCGAGGACGACCGCAAGGCCTGGTCCATGCTGCAACTTCTGACCGCGAAGCCGGTGCTGTTCGTCTGCAATGTCGATGAGGCCAGCGCGGCCGGCGGCAACAGCCAGTCGGCGCGGGTGGCGCGGATGGCCGAGGCGCAGGGGATGGGCCATGTGGTGATCTCGGCCCGGATCGAAGAGGAAATTAGCCAGCTTGAACCGGAAGAACAGCAAATGTTCCTGTCCGAGATGGGTCTGGCAGAGGCCGGCCTGGACCGGCTGATCCGCGCGGGATACGCATTGCTGGGTCTTCAGACCTATTTCACCGTCGGCCCGAAAGAGGCGCGTGCCTGGACCATCCGCCGCGGCACGCTGGCCCCGCAGGCGGCGGGCGAAATTCACGGCGATTTCGAAAAGGGCTTCATCCGCGCCGAAACCGTCGGCTATGAAGATTATGTCGCCGGCAACGGCGAGGCGGGCGCGCGCGAGTCCGGAAAGCTGCGCGTCGAGGGCAAGACATACGAGGTCCGGGACGGCGATGTGCTGCATTTCCTGTTCAACGCCTGAGGTCTCGGCCCCGAACCGGATCTGTTCCTGGTTTCCGGAAACCCGCGTCGCCTGATTTGCCTGAAACCATTATAAAATCGTCCTCGGCTATCATTTTCGCGAGGAAAACACGCCGATCGCGCGCCGAAAAGCAATTTTCTTTGTGCAAATCATGCTGACCTTGGGTAAACTGACCGGGAACCGCGTGAAGCAGAGAGATATTCATGGCGCAGATTCCCGATGATCTCATTGTCGAAATGCGCCTGGCGCTCGACGATCTCGGCGAGGCGCGTCAGCAGGTTGCGGATCTGGTTGCACGGGAATGCGACCCCCATCTGGGGGCTGCCGTGATGCGGCTGATGATCGCGGCCGAACAATCGACCCGCAAACAGATGCAGCCACAGAATTCCCTTATCTGGGGCTGGCTGTTTGGCGGCGAAAAGGCTGCCGCATCCGCCGCGTCCCGCTGAGGCGGCGTTCCGTCGCGCGGTCATGCAGACCGGATCGAACCGCGTTTCTATCGGCAATGCCGAGCCGCGATTTCCCACGCGATTGATAAAACAGATGAAAGTCGCGGCCGCGTATTAGCATGACTCACATTACCGCGACAGTATATTAACGACACCTGCTAGCGCCGCAGACCGGTCTTTTTCAGCAGTCCCTTGCGTTTGGCTTCGTCATAATAGCCGCGCGAATACCACATGATCGCCGCGTCAGGATCGCCGCCGGCCACCAGCCATGCGCCGCGAAGGTATCTGACGCCGTAGCGCAGGTTCGTATCGGCATCCAGCAACCCATCCGCCGGACCGCGATAGCCCATGGTTCGCGCCGTCTGATACCGGATCTGCATCAGACCGTAATAGGCACCGTTGCGCGCGGTAGGGCGGTGGCGGGATTCGCGAATCACCACACGCTGAACGATCTGGGCCGGGACCCGGTAATGGCGCGCCCAGAAATTGATGCGGGATCGGATATAGGGGGTCTCGTTCGGATAAAGGCCGGTCCTGGTCAGCCCTGCCGGGGCGGTGCGGCCCGTTCCTCCGCCGCCGCAGGCGGCCAGGGCCAGGCTGGCCAGCACCATGGCGCGCCGCCCGACCAGGGGCAGCGCGCGCCGCGGGCGGTCAGGCATGGATCGCGCCGTCGCCGCAGGCCAGGGCGGCCTCTCGGACGGCCTCGGACGTGGTCGGGTGGGCGTGGCATGTCAGCGCCACATCCTCGGCCGAGGCGCCGAATTCCATCGCCACGCAGATCTCGTGGATCATCTCGCCCGCGTTCGGGCCGACGATATGGCAGCCCAGAATGCGGTCGGTTTCCGCATCCGCGATCATCTTGACGAAGCCGTCGGCCTGCAGCATCGCCTTGGCACGCGCGTTGCCCAGAAACGGGAACTTGCCGATCTTGATCTTGCGCCCGCTATCCTTCGCGGCCTCTTCGGTCAGCCCGACGCTGGCGACTTCGGGGGTGGTGTAGATGACGCCGGGGATCACGTCGTAATTGACGTGACCATGCTTGCCCGCGATCACCTCGGCCGTGGCAATGCCCTCGTCCTCGGCCTTGTGGGCCAGCATCAGGCCGGGGACGCAATCGCCGATGGCGTAGAGACCCTTGATGTTGGTCGCCCAGCGGTCATTCACCTTGACGAAGCCGCGATCGGTCATCTCCACGCCCAGCGTGTCAAGTCCCAGCCCTTCGACATGCGGGCGGCGCCCGGTCGAGACCAGGACGCAATCGGCCTCGATCGTCTTTTCGCTGTCGTCCTTTTTCAGCGCATAGACGACCTTCGCCTTGCCCTGAACGATCTCGGCGCTCTTGACCGCCGCGCCAAGAACAAAGTCCATGCCCTGCTTGAGCAGGATCTTCTGGAACTGCTTTTGCACCTCGCCATCCATGCCCGGCGCGATCGCGTCGAGATATTCGACGAAGGTCACCTTGGCGCCCAGGCGGGCATAGACCGAACCCAGTTCCAGCCCGATGATCCCGGCCCCGATCACGACCATGGATTTCGGTATCTTCGGCAGCGCCAGCGCGCCGGTCGAATCGACGATCACGCCGCCGGCATTGTCCACCTCGACCCCTTTCAGCGCGGCCGGGACCGAACCCGAGGCGATGACGATGTTCTTGGTCTCGTGGACCTCGTCGCCGATCTTCACCTTGCCGGCCTCGGGAATGCTGGCCCAGCCCTTGAGCCAGTCGATCTTGTTCTTCTTGAACAGGAATTCGATACCCTTGGTATTGCCCGCGACGGTTTCGGCCTTGTAGCCCTGCATCTTGGTCCAGTCGACCTTCACCTTGGCGCCGGTCAGGCCCATCCGGTCGAAATTCTCATGCGTCTCGTGCAGCATGTGGCTGGCGTGAAGCAGCGCCTTGGAGGGGATGCAGCCCACATTCAGGCATGTGCCACCCAGCGTTTCGCGGCCCTCGACGCAGGCGACCTTCAGGCCCAGTTGCGCGGCACGGATGGCGCAGACATAGCCGCCGGGTCCGGCGCCGATGACGATGAGGTCGTACATGTGGTATTCCCTTTTTCAGTGTTTGCGGCGATGCCGTCGCGAGATATATGGCCCGGCAGGCGATCAGAAAAGGCTCGCCAGGATCATGATCATGCTGGCCGCGAAGCCGACCGCCCAGATGACCGAGCGCCAGGGCACCCAGCCGAAGACGTAGGCCGGCACATAGAGGATGCGCGCCAGCAGGTAGATCCAGGCGCTGGTGGCGGTGAGGCCGCTGGACTGGCCCGGTACGGTGACCACCACCACGGCAAGGGTGAACAGGACGAGCCCCTCGAAATGATTGTTCAGGGCGCGCTGAAGGCGGCCCGCCGTTCCGGTCAGTTCGGGTTTGACGTCGCGCGTGCCCATCGCGACCCGCGGTCCGATCTGCCGATTCGCCGCCACCGAAAAGGCCGCGAACTGAAGGCCCTGCAAAAGACCTGCAAGGGCGAGAACGGTCAATTCGGCTGTCATCAGGCGGTCTCGACAAAGTGGAAGCTGGTCGCGGTCACGCCGCCCTGACTGTTGAAGACCGCCGCCGCGCCGTCCAGATACTCGCGCGCCGTCCTGGCGTTGCCGACATCGAACAATGCCCAGGCGCTGCTGTCGCTTTCACGCCAAAGTTGCAGCAAGTTCAGGCTGTTGTTGCCACGATCCTCGGCATCGGCATCAAAGGCGGTCCTGAAGGCGGCATAGGACTTGACCGTGTAATGGGCGATCATCTGCATCGGGATCACTCCGTCGTCATGGCGTCGCGGATGGTCTGGAAATCCGCGGCGTTGATTTCGAAAAGCCCGCGCCGGGCCACGAGGCCCCAGTTGCTGCGGGTAAATTCCAGCCTGTCGCCCAACGGCGCAAGAAGGGTTTCGGTTGCCTTCCACCAGTCGATATCGCGGCGAAAGCCGGTCCGGCCCGGAGCCATTTCGGCCTTGTAGGGCTGGCTGTCCCGGACCGTGCCGATGGCGGTGAAGGCCTTGAGCGGCGGCCCGTCGGGATAGGAGGCTTTCGGCGAGTAACAGATCAGCCCGTCGCCCGGCGTCAGCGCGGTCAGCGGACCCAGCTTGCCGTGGTTCAGCATGGCGAAGCCGCCGGCGACGCCCTTGCGGACATGATCGCGGCTGACGACGCCGATCCAGTGGCGGGGGCCGGTCACGCGGCGCCCCGGGTGTTGCGCAACGGCTGCGCGCGTTGCGCGGCGGGGCGGAATTGGGCCCTGCCGCGTCCGGCCCAGCAAATGCTGGCTTTCGGGGGGCACCGGACGGCCACCGGACAGGCACAGCGCGTGCACAGGGCGTGCACCGACAACGCACGATCCCCGATCGTTCCGTGCGCCCGCGCGCGTTTCCAACGGATCTCAGGTGCATCAGTGCATGAATGCACAGGCCGATCAGCCGTCACCCTGGCCGATCGGACCCCTGTTCCGAATCTGCAAGGGGCGTCGACCCGCCGCGGACGGGACGCGAAGCGCCCGCGCCGGGTCAGGCCCGAAACGGGAAGGCTCCGCCGGACCTGTCCGCCGCTTCCGGGCCGTGGCCCTGGCATCCCGGGACGCAAATCACAGATCCATCAGCAGCCTGCGCGGATCCTCCAGCGCCTCTTTCACCCGGACGAGGAACGTGACCGCGCCCTTGCCGTCCACGATCCGGTGATCGTAGCTCAGCGCCAGATACATCATCGGGCGGATCACGATCTGGCCGCCGACGACCACCGGGCGATCCTGGATCTTGTGCATTCCGAGAATGCCCGATTGCGGCGGGTTCAGGATCGGCGAGGACATCAGCGAGCCGTAGACGCCGCCATTCGAGATGGTGAAGGTGCCGCCCTGCATCTGGGCCATGGTCAGCTTGCCGTCGCGGGCCCTGGTGCCCAATTCGCCGATCTCCTTCTCGATCTCGGCAAAGCCCTTGCGGTCGGCATCCTTGACCACCGGCACCACCAGCCCGTTGGGCGTGCCCACCGCGACGCCCATGTTGACGTAGTGCTTGTAGACGACATCGGTGCCGTCGATCTCGGCATTGACCTCGGGCACCTCTTGCAGCGCGTGACAGCAGGCTTTCACGAAGAAGGACATGAAGCCCAGCTTGACCTTGTGCTTCTTCTCGAACGCCTCCTTGTATTCGCCGCGCAGTTCCATGATGGCCGACATGTCGGCCTCGTTATAGGTGGTCAGCATGGCGGCGCTGTTCTGCGCGTCCTTCAGCCGCCGGGCGATGGTCTGGCGCAGGCGGGTCATCCTGACCCGTTCCTCGCGTTCGGCATCCTGCGGCGCCGACGGGGCGCGGGCGGATTGCGGCGCGGCTTTCGGCGCCGGGGCAGCGGCCGGGGACCCGGCCCTGGCCACGTCTTCCTTCATCACCCGGCCATCGCGGCCCGAGGCCGTCACCTGACCGCGGCCGACGCCCTTTTCGGCCATCGCCTTTCGGGCCGAGGGCGCGTCCTCGACATCCTCGCGCGGGGTCATTTCCTCGGGGCCGGCATCGGTGGCCTTTTCCTCGGGCGCGGCGGGGGCGGGGCTGCTTTCGGATCCGCCGCCCGCGGCACCCTCGGTGATCACCGCCAGCCTGGCCTTGGCATCGACGGTCGCGCCTTCCTCGGCCACGATCTCGGCCAGCACGCCGGCTGTGGGGCTGGGCACCTCGACCGAGACCTTGTCGGTTTCCAGTTCGCACAGCATCTCGTCGGCGGCGACCTGATCGCCGACCTTCTTGAACCAGGTGGCCACCGTCGCCTCGGTCACGCTTTCGCCAAGGGCGGGAACCATCACGTCCACCGAATTGCCGCTCATCTCTGTCTTTTCCTCCGGGGTTTCGGCGCTTGCCCTGACGGCGGCCTTGTCCTGTTTCGCGTCCTGTCCGGCGACCTGTTTCGCATCCTCTCCGGCGTCCTGCTTCGCACCCTTGCCGCCATCCTGCCCAGTGCCGTCCTGCGCGGAGGGCCGGCCCGAGTCCGCGCCCTTGGCGGATTCGTCGATCTGCGCCAGCA
>NZ_DHXG01000078.1:5788-6514 GCF_002413585.1 Paracoccus sp. UBA5162 | reverse complement strand
GGGCTGGGCACCTCGACCGTGACCTTGTCGGTTTCCAGCTCGCACAGCATTTCATCGACCGCCACGGTATCGCCGGCCTTCTTGAACCATGTCGCGATGGTCGCCTCGGTGACGGATTCGCCCAAAGCGGGCACGCGGACTTCGGTACTCATCGGATCATCCTTCGATATTCAGGGCTTCGTTGACCAGGGCTTGCTGCTCGGCCTTGTGGCGCGAGGCGAGGCCCGTGGCGGGCGAGGCCGCCGCGTTGCGCCCGACATAGCGCGCCCGGCCATGTTTCGCGCCCAGCCGTTCCAGCACCCATTCGATATAGGGTTCGACAAAGGTCCATCCCCCCTGGTTCTTGGGTTCCTCCTGACACCAGATCACCTCGGCCGACTTGAAGCGGCCCAGTTCGGCAACCATGGCCTGCGCCGGGAACGGGTAGAATTGTTCCAGCCGCATCAGGTAGACATCGGTGACGCCGGCCTCGTCGCGGGCCTTCAGCAGGTCGTAATAGACCTTGCCCGAACACAGCACGACGCGCTTGATCTTGCCGTCCTGGACCAGTTTGGTGTCGGAATTGCCGCGCTGCGCATCGTCCCACAGCACCCGGTGGAAGGTGGAGCCGGACTGGAATTCCTCGGCGCGGCTGACCGCCAGCGGATGCCGCAGCAGCGATTTCGGGGTCATGATGACCAGCGGCTTGCGGAAGCCGCGATGCATCTGGCGGCGCAGGATGTGGAA
>NZ_DHXG01000078.1:0-5463 GCF_002413585.1 Paracoccus sp. UBA5162 | reverse complement strand
GTTCGCCGGCGTGGTGCAGTTGGCGACGATCCAGTTGTCCTCGGCGCACATCTGCAGGAACCGTTCCAGCCGGGCCGAGCTGTGTTCCGGGCCCTGGCCTTCGTAGCCATGCGGCAACAGCATGGTCAGGCCCGACATGCGCAGCCATTTCTTCTCGCCCGAGGAGATGAACTGGTCGAACATGATCTGCGCGCCATTGGCGAAATCGCCGAACTGCGCCTCCCACAGGGTCAGGGTATTCGGTTCGGCCAGCGAATAGCCGTATTCGAAGCCCAGCACCGCGTATTCCGACAGCATCGAATCGATGACCTCGTAGCGGGCCTGGTCCCCCTGGATATGGTTCAGCGGATAATAGCGATCCTCGGACTTCTGGTCGATGATCGCGGAATGGCGCTGGCTGAACGTGCCCCGCATGCTGTCCTGGCCCGACAGGCGGACGCCGCGGCCCTCGACCAGGAGCGAGCCGAAGGCCAGGGCCTCGGCTGTGGCCCAGTCGAACCCCTTGCCGGTATCGAACATCTCCTTCTTGGCCGCCAGCAGGCGGCCCACGGTCTTGTGCAGGCTCACGCCGTCCGGGGCGCTGGTCAGCGCGCGGCCGATATCGGTCATCATCGCGGCCGGGATGCCGGTCTTGCCGGCGACATATTCCGCGCCTTCGCGTTCGAGGCCCGACCACTTGCCGTCCAGCCAGTCGGCCTTGTTCGGCTTGTAGTTCTTGCCGATCTCGAATTCCTCGGCGAGATGGGCCTGGAAGGCGGCCTTCATGTCCTCGATCTCGCCCTCGGGGATCAGCCCGTCCCTGACCAGCCGGTCGGTGTAGATCTGCAGGGTGGTCTTGTGACCCTTGATGTTGGCATACATGGCCGGGTTGGTGAACATGGGCTCATCGCCCTCGTTATGGCCGAACCGGCGATAGCAGAAGATGTCCAGCACCACGTCCTTGTGAAACTTCTGACGGAATTCGGTGGCGACCCTGGCCGCGTGGACGACGGCCTCGGGATCATCGCCGTTGACGTGGAAGATCGGCGCCTCGACCATCAGCGCGATATCGGTCGGATAGGGCGAGGTGCGGCTGAAATGCGGCGCGGTGGTAAAGCCGATCTGGTTGTTCACGACGATATGGATCGTGCCGCCGGTGCGGTGGCCGCGGATGCCCGAAAGCTGCAGGCATTCCGCCACCACGCCCTGGCCGGCGAAGGCCGCGTCGCCGTGCAGCAGGACCGGCAGCACCGCGGTGCGGGCCTTGCGGTCGCCCAGCTGGTCCTGCTTGGCGCGCGCCTTGCCCAGCACGACCGGGTTCACCGCCTCCAGATGCGAGGGGTTGGCGGTCAGCGACAGGTGGACGATGTTGCCGTCGAATTCGCGGTCGGAGGAGGCGCCGAGATGGTATTTCACGTCGCCCGATCCGTCCACGTCCTCGGGCTTGAAGCTGCCGCCCTGGAATTCGTGGAAGATGGCGCGGTAGGGTTTTGACATCACGTTGGCCAGCACCGACAGTCGGCCGCGATGCGGCATCCCGATGACGATTTCCTTCACGCCAAGCGCGCCGCCGCGCTTGACGATCTGTTCCATCGCCGGGATCAGCGCCTCGCCGCCATCGAGGCCGAAGCGCTTGGTGCCCATGTATTTGACATGCAGGAACTTCTCGAATCCCTCGGCCTCGACCAGCTTGTTCAGGATCGCCCGGCGGCCGTTGCGGGTGAAGGCGATTTCCTTGCCATAGCCCTCGATCCGTTCCTTCAGCCAGGCGGCTTCCTCGGGGTTCGAGATATGCATGTATTGCAGCGCGAAGGTGCCGCAATAGGTGCGCTTCATCAATTCGCAGATCTGGCGCATGGTGGCGACTTCCAGACCCAGCACGTTGTCGATGAAGATCGGCCGGTCCAGATCGCCGGGACCGAAGCCATAGGTGGCGGGCTTCAATTCGCCATGATCGGGGACATGGCGCAGCTTCAGCGGGTCGAGATCGGCGTGAAGATGACCGCGGATCCGGTAGGCGCGGATCAGCATCAGCGCGCGGATGCTGTCCAGCACCGCCTGCCGCATCTGGTCGGTGGTCAGTTCGACCCCCTTTTCGGCGGCCTTTCCGGCGATCTTCCTCATCGCCTCGTCGGCCTCGGCCTTGCCGGACATCGGCCATTCGCCGGTCAGCGCGGCGGTGGTGTCGTCATGCGGCATCGGCGGCCAGTCGGCGCGCGACCAGGACGGGCCCTCGGCCTCGCGCAGCGCGTCTTCCTGGGCATCGCCGAGGCCGCGGAAGAATTCGTCCCAGGCCTGATCGACCGCGGCCGGATCCCTGGCCCACTGGCCATAGAGCTGTTCGACCCAGGCGGCGTTATGGCCTTGCAGGAAGGAGGAATCGTGGAAATCGGTGTTCTTGGGCTGGTCGTTCATCGTTTCGGACCTTTAGCGAGACATGAGAAGCCGGGATGCGGGTCTGGTCGGGGCGCGGCGCGACATGTATGCCGACGCAAATCGCGGGCCGCCGGCGGGACCGCAAGGCCGGATGTGAAAGGTGACGGGATGCAGAACTACATCTTCCTGATCGGGGCGCCCAAATGCGGCACCAGCAATCTGGCAGCGATGTTGGGCGCCTTGCCGGAGATCGCGTTGGCCCGTGGCAAGGAGCCGTGCTTTTTCACCGATTTCGCCGAGCGGCGCTGGTCCGGACCCGGCGCGCGCGCCTTTGCCCGCATCCCGCGTGATCTGGCCGATTACCACGCCCTGTTCGCGCACAAGCCCGCCGCGGCGTGGCGTCTGGACGCCTCGACCGACTACTTGTGGAACCCCGCCGCCGCCGGCCGCATCGCCGATTTCGCGGCGCGTCCGGACGTGGGCGAGATCCGGATCCTGGCCGTCCTGCGCGACCCGGTGGCGCGCATCATCTCTGAATATCAGCACACCCGGCGTGACCAGCTGGAGACGCTGGGGCTGACCGCCTCGCTGCGGGCCGAGGCGCAGAGGATCGCGGATGGCTGGCATCCGCTTTTCTATCACCGCCTGCGCAGCCGATATTCCGGCCAGATCGCCCGCTATGACGCGCTGTTCGGCGACCGGCTTGAAGTCCTGGATTTCCACGCCGCCCAGGGCGAGGCGCTGTTGCGGCAGGTCAGCCGGAACCTGGGCGTGGAACCGGTCGCAGATGTGCCTGCCGACCGGAATCGCAATGAAAGCTATGTCACCCAAAGCCGGACGGTGAAGGCCGCGCTCTACAACCCCGCGCTGAAGCGCGTGGCGCGCGCCCTGGTGCCGCGGGAATGGCGCAAGGCAGCCTGGGCGCGCATCGACCGCATGAACCGCACCACGATAGAGGTGAGCGAGCCGGACCGCGCGGCGATCCGAGAATCGCTGGCCGACGAGATCGCCGCCTGTGCCGCCGATCCGAGAATCCCGACCGTGAACTGGTCGCAGGCTTTCGCGACGCCGGCCTAGGACGGGGCCGGCGAGACAGCCGAAATCCGGGTGATGTCGGCGAGCCGTCACGCCGTCGCGCCGCATTTCACCACCATCACCGACACGCCCGGCATGGCGCTGGAGCCGCCGCCGGAATTGGTGCGGGCCGAGGCCACGCCCGCGTCGCCGCAGAGCCTGGCCGCCGCGCCGTCGACGCTGGCGGGTTCGGTCTGCTTCGGACGGAAGATCACCGAAAAGCCGCGATCGGCATTGCCCGAGACCGACACGACAGCGGACTGCCGCATGCCCGTGCGGCTGTCCATCGGTCCCGAAAAGCTGGGCGCGACCGGCGTGGGGGGCGCGATCTCGGCGGGCGGCCTGATCGCCGGCGGGGGCGTGCGGGGTGCCGCGGGCGCCATCGCATAGGGCGAGGTCGCGGCGGCGCTGCGGCCGGTGGTGGTCGGCGCGCCCGGCGGCGGCACGCAGCCCGCGAGCGCCAGCAGCCCCGCAACGGCAAGCGCCGGTTTGCGGATCGTCGTGATGGGGGTGAAGTTGACAATCATGCCCGATCTCCTCATGCGCAATAGATGTCGATGATACGTGCGCCGGGATCGGCAAGGGGGTCGATCCGCGGGATTTGGTCGATCCGCGCCACGGCGCGGCGTTCCAGCCCGCACAGGGCGCTTGCGGCGGCCGGTCCGGCATTGGCGGGCGCGCGGGCGGGCCGATAGATCAGCCGCCAGCCGAAGTCGCGGCGCGCTACGGTGCGCACCGAATCCGGCGGCAGGGTGCTGGCCTGATGCAGATCGGTGCGGGCGGGAATGCCGCCGCGCAGGATGTCTTCGGTCGCGCGTTCGCCGCAGCCCGACAGCAGCAGCGAACCCAGCAGCAGCGCCGGGCGCAGGTCCGTCATGCTGATGCCCGGAACCATCATGGGCGGGCCGGGCGATGCGCCGATCCGCGTCCGCGACCGGCGATCCCCGCCAGGGACATGTCCGGCCGAGGGATCAGGTCAAGCGGGCAAGATGCGATCGCCGCGCGCCGGTCGGGCAAGGCCGCGCCGCACGGGCCGCGCATCACGCCCGGAAGCGTTCCAAGCGAGGCGCCTCTGCGGTTGGCTGTCATTCACCCACTCCTTGCCCGTGCCATGCCATCGTCGCGAGGGCGGCGCCCGGTGTCAAATCATCAGCCCTTGATGGCCTTCAGCACCGCCTCGCCCAGCCCCGCGGGGCTGTCGGCGACGACGATCCCGGCCTTCTTCATGGCCTCGATCTTCGATTCCGCGTCGCCCTTGCCGCCCGAGACGATGGCGCCCGCATGGCCCATGCGCCGGCCCGCGGGCGCGGTGCGCCCGGCGATGAAGCCGGCGGTGGGCTTCCACTGGCCCTTCTTCTTCTGCCGGGCCAGGAATTCGGCCGCCTCTTCCTCGGCCGAGCCGCCGATCTCGCCGATCATGATGATCGATTCGGTTTCCGGATCGTCCAGGAACATGGCCAGCACGTCGACATGTTCCATCCCCTTGATCGGGTCGCCGCCGATTCCCACGGCGCTGGACTGGCCCAGGCCGACATCGGTGGTCTGCTTGACCGCCTCGTAGGTCAGCGTGCCCGAACGCGACACCACGCCGACGCTGCCGCGCTGGAAGATGTTGCCGGGCATGATGCCGATCTTGCATTCGCCGGGCGTCATGATGCCGGGGCAGTTCGGTCCGATCAGGCGGCTTCTGCTGCCCTCCAGCGCGCGCTTGACGCGCATCATGTCCAGCACCGGGATGCCCTCGGTGATCGCCACGATCAGCGGGATTTCGGCGTCGATGGCCTCCAGGATCGAATCCGCCGCGAAGGGCGGGGGCACATAGATCGCGGTCGCGGTCGCGCCGGTCTTTGCCACCGCCTCGTGGACCGAGTTGAAGACCGGCAGGCCGATATGCTCTTGCCCGCCCTTGCCCGGCGTGACCCCGCCGACCATCTGCGTGCCGTAGGCGATGGCCTGTTCGGTGTGGAAGGTGCCCTGCGAGCCGGTCAGGCCCTGGCAGATGACTTTGGTGGTCTTGTCGACGAGAATGGCCAT
>NZ_DHXG01000070.1:0-7282 GCF_002413585.1 Paracoccus sp. UBA5162 | reverse complement strand
CAGGGCGGCCTCGACCCGGTCGTCTGGCTGGACCTTGCTGACGGCTATCAGCGTGACGCTGCCGGGCGCGCGCCCGGCCTTCTGTTCGGCCGCGGCGATGCGGCGCCTGATCTCGTCCAGTCCCATGCCGCGACAAGACAAAAAGAAAAGAGCGGGCGCAAGGCCCGCTCTTTCCAAAGGAGTGTGATCGCGTGGATCAGAAGTCGAAGCGGACGCCCATATCGGCGGTGACCAGCTCGTTGTAGTCGCGCTGGATCGACGCACCCAGACGGGCGCCGCCCAGGTCGTAGTTCACGCCGATACCGAAGGCATTGTCCGACTCGTTGAAGTCAGCATCGTTGTTGGCGACGTAGGCTTCGATGTTGGTCAGGCCGTCGGCCAGGGTGTAGTCGCCATACAGCGTCACGGTGTTGCCCAGGTCGACAGCGCCGATTTCGCCGTTGTCGATCCAGTTCAGGCCGACGCGCGCGTTCGGCATGACGGCATAGCGGGCGCCGACGAAGTACTGGTCGTTGTCCGCGATTCCCAGACCGTCCATGACGGCTGCAGCCGACAGCTCCAGACGGTCATTCCAGGTGTAGGAAGCCGACATGCCGAATTCTTCTTCCGCGCTCTCGTCCAGGCCCGACTGGTCGGGGTCGATGTAGGACGCCATGACCTTCACGCCGGCGATTTCGTATTTCGCTGCGATGCCGAGATAGTCGACGTCGGAATAAGCGTCCGAGTCATAGGCAAAGAACGCGCCGCGCGAGTTGCCGAACGAACGGTCGAACGCGCCCAGTTCCGAACCGAACAGCAGCGCTGCCGAGTCGAAGGCGGTGTCGACGTTGCCGACTTCAACGGTCAGGCCGCTGGCGGTGATCCACAGCTTGCCGGCGTTCAGTTGGCCAGCGTCATCGCTGTTCTGGTCCCACTGGATGCGGAAGCGCGCACCGAAATCCACGCCCTGGTCCGACGAGGTCGCGGCATCGATGTTCATCCGCAGACGGCCGACAACTTGGCTTTCGTTCAGGCCGATGGCGTCCTGAGCAGCGGTGTTTTCGTAATAGATCACGCCGGTACGGCCATAACCCGAGATGGTCACGTCGGCAGCGGCGACACCGGCGGTCAGAACCAGCGCGGTGGAGGCGATAAGAGCCTTTTTCATGGTGGTGTTCCCTCTTGTCTCTCTGATGCCCAGAACGGCTGTCCCGCTTTGGGTATGTGATGTGTTTCCCCCTTTCGCCGATGTGATGCAACGGAATCACGGAGGGGCTGAAATCTTTACCCAAATCTGTGATGCACATGGGCCACACTTGCGTGATCGCCGCCGTCCAGGCCCGCGAACGGGTCCGTCCCGCCGCCGCCCCAAGGCGCTTGTGGCGCGGGGGCGATCCGCGCTAAGGCTTCTGTCGACGCGAAGAACCGGGGGACACCATGAACACCGCACGCGCCGCGCGACTGACGCTGGTTATGATCCTGAGCGCCGCTCTTTCCGCCTGTGGCGGCGCTGCCTCAAGCGACCGGGACGTTCGCCCCGATGAGCGCAGGACGACGATCTGGGATCTGTTTCGCAACAACGAGAATCCGAACAACACCGTCGGCGTGAACAAGTATCTGTGGAACGCCAGCCTGGATGTGCTGAACTTCCTGCCGGTCCAGTCGATCGACCCCTTCACCGGCGTGATCGTGACCGGTTACGGCACGCCTCCGGGCGGCGGCCGGTCTTATCGCGCGACGATCAAGGTCAGCGATCCGGCGCTGGATGCGCGCAGCCTGAAACTGTCGCTGCAGGGGCCGGGCGGCGCGGCCGTCGAGCCGGGAACCGTCCGCGCGGTCGAGGATGCGATCCTGACCCGCGCGCGGCAGTTGCGGATCCAGGACGGGCGGCTCTAGGGCCTGCCGGGCGAGGCTGGACCCGCCAATCGCCGCCGTATAAACACGGCGGCGAAGAACGACGCCAGACAGGTCCGCACGATGCCCTATGATCCCGCCCGCAGCGAAGCCCACTGGCAGACGACCTGGGCCGATGCCGGCAGCTTTGCCGCGACCCGCGACGCGCGGCCGAAATATTACGTGCTCGAGATGTTTCCCTATCCTTCGGGACGCATCCATATGGGGCATGTGCGCAACTACACCATGGGCGATGTGGTGGCGCGGTTCAGGCGCGCGCAGGGCTTTTCCGTGCTGCACCCGATGGGGTGGGACGCCTTCGGGATGCCGGCCGAGAACGCGGCGATGGAACGGGGCGGCCACCCGCGCGACTGGACCTATGCCAATATCGCCACGATGCGCGAACAGTTGCGCCCGCTGGGCCTGTCTATCGACTGGTCCCGCGAATTCGCCACCTGCGACGATGATTACGTGGCCCAGCAGCAGGCCCTGTTCCTGGACATGCTGGAGGCCGGACTGGTCACCCGCAAGTCGGCGCAGGTGAACTGGGATCCGGTGGACATGACCGTGCTGGCCAACGAACAGGTCATCGACGGCAAGGGCTGGCGGTCGGGCGCGGCGGTCGAGCGGCGCGAACTGACCCAGTGGTTCTTCCGCATCAGCGACTATTCCGATGAACTTCTGGCGGCGCTTGACGGGCTGACCGGCTGGCCCGACAAGGTGCGGCTGATGCAGGCCAACTGGATCGGCAAGTCGCGCGGGTTGCAATTGCGGTTCCCGACGGTCGATGCGCCCGAGGGTTTCGAGGCGATCGAGGTCTACACGACCCGCCCCGACACGCTGATGGGTGCGTCCTTCGTGGCGCTGTCGCCGGATCATCCTCTGGTGCGCGATCTGGCCGCCGCCGATCCGAAGGCCGCCGCCTTCATCGAGGAATGCCGCCGCATCGGCACCACCGAAGAGGCGATCGAGACCGCGCCGAAAATGGGCTTCGATACCGGGCTGACGGCGCGTCATCCGCTGGACCCGGACTGGCACCTGCCAATCTGGATCGCGAATTTCGTGCTGATGGATTACGGCACCGGCGCGATTTTCGGCAGCCCCGCCCATGACGAGCGCGACCATCAATTCGCGACCAAATACGGCCTGCCGATCCGGGCGACGTTCGGCGAGAAGGGGATGGATCCGGCACAGGCCGACGCGCTGGTCGCGGCCGCGCCCTATGTGCCGCCGAAATCGGAAACCCTCACCTACGTCCGCGGCTTCGCCGGCGCGGCCGACCAGACCGGCGAAGCCGCCGTCGATGCCGCCATCGCCCATGCGGAACGCGAAGGCTGGGGCGAGGGTGTGACCAGATACCGCCTGCGCGACTGGGGCATTTCGCGGCAACGCTATTGGGGTTGTCCGATCCCGGTCGTGCATTGCGACGCCTGCGGAACCGTGCCCGAGGCCAAGGCCAATCTGCCGGTGCTGCTGCCGCGCGATGTCAGCTTCGATGTGCCCGGCAACCCGCTGGACCGGCATCCGACCTGGCGTCAGGCCATCTGCCCGACATGCGGCGGCGCGGCCCTGCGCGAGACCGACACGATGGACACCTTTGTCGATTCCTCGTGGTATTTCGCGCGCTTCACCAGCCCCCATGCGGCGACCCCGACCGACCGCACCGAGGCCGATTACTGGATGAATGTGGACCAGTATATCGGCGGCGTCGAACATGCGATCCTGCATCTGCTGTATTCGCGCTTTTTCGCCCGCGCGATGGTCAGGACCGGCCATCTGCCCGAGACCGCGAAAGAGCCGTTCAACGCGCTGTTCACGCAGGGCATGGTGACGCACGAGATCTACATGACCACCGATGCGCGGGGCCGCGCCGTCTATCACCTGCCCGAGGATGTGACCGACGGCCGTCTGGCCGACGGAACCCCGGTCAAGGTCATCCCCTCGGCCAAGATGTCGAAATCCAAGAAGAACGTCGTCGATCCGCTGGACATCGTGGCAAGCTACGGCGCCGACACCGCGCGCTGGTTCATGCTGTCGGACAGCCCGCCCGAACGCGATGTCGAATGGACCGCCGCCGGGGCCGAGGCCGCACATAAATTCCTGTCGCGCCTCTGGCGGCTGGCCGAGGATGCGGGCGCAGATCGCGACGATCCCGATCTGACCCGCGCCGCCCATCGCGCCATCGCCGACGTGACCCGCGCCATCGAGACCTTTACCTTCAACAAGGCGGTGGCGAGGCTCTATGAACTGGCCAATGCGATCGGCAGGTCCGGCGCCGGGGGCGAACCGCGCAAGGCGGTTCTGCGGATCATGGCGCAACTGATGGCGCCCATGGTGCCACATCTGGCCGAGGATATCTGGACCATGTCGGGCGGGCAGGGCCTGGTCGTCGATACCCCCTGGCCACAGGCGGACCCGGCGCTGCTGGTCGATGACAATGTCGTCCTGCCGATCCAGATCAATGGCAAGCGGCGGGCCGAGATCAGCGTCGCCAGGGACATGCCCAAGGATCAGATCGAGGCCATGGTGATGGCCGACGAGACGGTGCGACGGTTCCTTGACGGGGCCGCGCCCAAGAAGCTGATCGTGGTGCCGGGACGGATCGTCAATGTCGTCGCGTGACCGCCTGTCGCGCCGCGCGGCCCTGCTGGGCCTGCTGGCCGTCTCGGCCTGCGGGCTGACGCCTGTCTATGGCCCGAACGGGGCGGGGCGCCGCCTTTTCGGCAAGATCCGCCCGCGCGATCCGGAAACCTACCAGGACTTTATCTTCAACCGCCGCCTGGCCGAACGTCTGGGCGGCGAGGGCGATCTCTACGATCTGGATTACGGCATCGCCATCGGCGTCGTTCCGCAGGCGATCACGCCCGACGAGGTGACAACGCGCTATTCGCTGAGCGGCACCGCCGATTTCGCCCTGAAGGACCAGGCGGGCCGCGTCCTTGCGCAAGGGCGGGTCAGCAGCTTTACCTCGTATTCCACCACCGGCACGACCATCGCCACGCTGTCGGCCGAGGGTGATGCCCGGCAGCGGCTGGCCACGATGCTGGCCGATCAGGTGGTCACGCGGCTGCTGGCGGCGTCCGCTTCGCTGCCGGAATGAACCTTAAGGGCGGAGAGATCGCCCGCTATCTGGCGCGGCCCGACCCTTCGCGCCCGGCCCTGCTGATCTATGGCCAGGACGCGATGCGCGTATCGCTGAAGCGGGCCGAGGCGGTGGCCGCGCTGACCGGAGAGAAGGCCGACGAGGAAATGCGCCTGACCCGGCTGGCGGGTGGCGGGCTGAAGAAGGATCCGGCCGCGCTGCTGGACGCCGTCAAGGCGGTCGGCTTCTTTCCCGGCCCCCGCGTCGTTCTGGTCGAGGATACGCCCGATACGGCCGCCGAGGCGGTGGCGGCGGCGCTTGGTGAATGGCAGCCCGGTGACGCGGTGATCGTGGTGACGGCCGGGGGATTGGCCAAATCCTCGGCCCTGCGCAAGCTGTTCGAGCCGCATGGGCAGGCGGTCGCGGCCCCGGTCTACGACGATCCCCCCGGCGAGGACGAGATCGCGCGCTGGCTGGCCGCGTCGGGCCTCGGCGAAGTGTCGCGCGAGGCGATGCGCGATCTGACGGCGCTTGCGCGGGCCCTGGATCCCGGCGATCTGCGCCAGACGATCGAAAAGATCGGGCTTTACAAATATGGCGATGATACGCCCCTGACGCCGGCCGAGGTGGCGCTGATGGCGCCCGCGACCATCGAGGCCGATCTGGACGAATTGCTGCACGTCGTGGCCGAGGGACGATCGGATCGTTTCGGCGCCTTGATGCGGCGGATCGAGGGGCAGGGCGTCACGCCCGTCTCGCTGGCCATCGCCGCCCTGCGCCATTTCAGGGCGCTGCACCTGGCCGCCGCCGATCCGCAGGGGCCGGGCGCGGGCCTGTCGCGGATGCGCCCGCCGGTCTTCGGTCCCCGCCGCGACAGAATGGCCCGGCAGGCGCAAAGCTGGGGCCTGGGTCCGCTGGAAGAGGCGGTGCACGCGCTTCTGGACACTGACCTGATCCTGCGCAGTTCCAGCCGCGCGCCGCAGATGCCGCTGGTCGAGCGTGCGCTGATCCGGCTGGCGATGCAGGCGGGGCGGCGGTGAGCGAAACCGTCGAGGCGCTGGTGATCGGTGCCGGCCCGGCCGGCCTGATGGCGGCCGAGATGCTGGCGGGGGCGGGACATGCGGTCGTGATCGCCGAGGCGATGCCGACACCGGCGCGGAAATTCCTGATGGCCGGCAAGTCCGGGCTGAACCTGACCAGGGACGAGCCTTTGCCGGCGTTCCTGCGTCACTTCGGCGGCGCGACCGGGGCGCCGCCCCGGACCCCGGGATATTTCGACCAAGGCAAAGCCGTGTTCGGCCCGCCCGAGGTGATGGACTGGGCGCGCGGGCTGGGGATCGCCGTTTTCACCGGTTCCACCGGCCGGGTCTTTCCGGTCGGGATGAAGGCCTCGCCCCTGTTGCGGGCATGGCTGGCGCGGCTGGATGCGCGCGGGGTCCGGTTGCGGACCCGCTGGCGGTGGACCGACCTTGAGAACGGATTTCTCTTCGAGACGCCCGAGGGGCCGCGGCAGGTCAGCGCCGATGTTGCGGTGCTGGCGCTTGGCGGGGCAAGCTGGCCGCGGCTGGGATCGGATGCGGCCTGGGTTCCGCTGCTGCGCGATGCGGGGGTGCGGATCGCGCCGTTCCGTCCCGCGAATATGGGATTTCGTGTCGATTGGTCGCCCGCCATGAATCGCCATCTCGGGGCGGCCGTGAAGGGCGTGGCCCTGCGCGCGGGCGAGATGGTCAGCCGGGGCGAGTGGGTGATCGGGCGCCAGGGTATCGAGGGTGGCGGCATCTACGAGATTGCCGCCGTGATCCGGGACGGGGCCGGGGTGCGTCTGGATCTTGCGCCGGATCTGGGGCCGGATGCGCTGGTCCGGCGGTTCGCGCGGCCCCGGGCGAAGCTGTCGCTGGGCAATTGGCTGCGGCGAATCCTGGGCGATCCGATCAAGGTGGCGCTGATGCTGGAATGGGGGCGACCCTTTCCAGGCGATGCGCGGGGATGGGCGATGCTTGCCAAGTCCGTCCCGATGCCGCTGGGCGGGCCGATGCCGATCGAAGGCGCGATTTCCTCGGCCGGGGGGGTCACCGAGGCGGCGATCACCCCCGATCTGGAATTGCGCGCCCTGCCGAATGTCTTCGTCGCGGGCGAGATGCTGGACTGGGAAGCCCCGACCGGCGGCTATCTTCTCAGCGGGTGTCTGCTGACGGGGCGGATGGCGGGAATGGCTGCCTCGACGCGGTTGATCGAGGCTGGCGCGCCGCTCCGGAAACGGCAACCCTGAGCCATGCCGCGGTCAGGGGCGTGCGGGAGTCGCGCAGAGCGGGGATGCACCGCTAGAGC
>NZ_DHXG01000029.1:0-9867 GCF_002413585.1 Paracoccus sp. UBA5162 | reverse complement strand
CGATGATTTTCATGAACGCCAGGTTCTCGGCGCTTTCCCCGCGCGGGTGACAATAGAGGCTGGAGCGCGCCAGAGACAACAGACCGCACTGCCGCCGGATGCTGAGATCGGGATGGTCCTGCTTCACCGCTTTCCGCCTCCAGTGCCGAGGATGAGACTGGAGGCATCGGCCAAAAAATCCCGTTCCACGACGAGCTGGCCGATCTTGGCATGCAGCTTCTCGACATCCTTCCCGGAAATCGCCGGCTCGGCCGAGGCGGCACCGCCAAACACCGATGCCATGTTCTCGATCACCGTTCTCTTCCATCCGCTGATCATTGTGGGATGGACGCCGTACTTCCTGGCCAGCTCGGCCGTCGTCAACTCTTCACGGATGGCTTCAAGCGCAACCCTGGCCTTGAACTCCGCCGAATAGCGCTTCCGCTTCGTCATCCGGGGAATTCCTTCGTCAGTCGCTACAGCTTAGCAACTGGTCCGAAATCTCGCGACCACCTCTCAGTCGTTTCAATGGACCAGGGGCGGGGCTGACGATGGCGCAGGTGTTCAACGCCTACATCGATGCCGATAAATCCGAACGCTTTCTGTTGAAGCTGGTGGACTATTGGAAAGACACGCTGGTCGAGAACGTCCATGCCGAGACGATCCGCAGGGCTGCGAAAGTGATTTATCCAAAGGCGAACGAGCCGACCTGGAACAGACAGGTTCTTAAGCCGACGCAAGCCGCGATCAACCATGCCGCCGGGCTGGGTTGGTGCAGCCGGATTTCAGTGAAGTGATACACCGAAAGCCCCGAGGTGAAGATCCCGGCGACGATTGAATGGGTCCGAGCTTTCGACGCGCAGGCCATTGAGGACGACTTGCCGCATCTGGGTGCGCTCTGCGTTTTCATGTTCGGGACGGCCCGGATCGGCGAAGCCTGCCGCATGATCTGGGGCGATGTGGACCTGCATCAGCGCACCGCCAAGTTGTATCTGTTCAAGCCCGCGCCGTGGAGCCGCGAGGCGCATCTGCCGCCTGAACTGGTCGCGGTATTGGCGAACCTGCCGAGCAACCGAAAGGCCGATGAACTGGTCTTCGACTATTCGGGGCGCGTGGAACAACGTTTGCAAGCGGGCGGGCATCCAGCGGCTGACACTGCATTGCAGCCGCCACGGCTTTGCAACCTCGATGCTGCATATGGGAATGGACGTGAAGACCGTGGCCGAGATGGGAGGTTGGAAGAACGCGGCGACGGTGCTGCGGACCTATGCCCACGCGGTCAAGGACAAGACCATCACCGACGCTCTATTTGACACGCCAGCGACACGCGGCGCGATCAATGGTTCCGCAACTGTCAGAACCGAAAGGAAAAAACGGAATGACTGCTCACCCTCGTTGGGAGGGGTGTCCCGCCGCGGGCATACAACTGCCGCCGGCACTGGCGCAAGGGAAATCTTTGGCCTAGATCCCGGCCTCGCCGATCCCCGGAAGGAGCAGCCCATGTTCACCGTCTCGCTGATCACAGCGCCTGCCAACGCCAATCTGGAAAGCGCGTTGCTGGACGGGCTGTCCAGAAGCTGGGACGGCGGCACGCCGCGCTGGCTGAACCCGGGCATTGCCGGCGAATTCGATATCGGAACCATGCCGACGGATGTCGATCAGGTCTGGTCCGATCTTCAGACCATAGGCATCGACATGGCGATCCAGCCCGGAACCGGGCGACGCAAGTCGATCCTTCTGGCCGATATGGATTCGACCATGATCGGGCAGGAATGCGTGGACGAACTGGCCGACATGGCCGGCGTCGGGCCGCGGGTCGCGGCCATCACCGCGCGGGCGATGAACGGCGAGCTGAACTTCCACGAGGCGCTGGTCGAACGGGTCGGCCTTCTGGCCGGTCTGCGCGAATCGGTCGTGGCCGAGGTCCTGGACCGGCGCATCACGCTGACGCCGGGTGGGCGGGAACTGGTCGCCACGATGCGGGCCAATGGCGGCCATGCGGCGCTGGTTTCGGGCGGGTTCACGGCCTTTACCGGGCCGGTTGCCGAAAGGCTGGGTTTTGACACGCACCGCGCCAATACCCTGCTGTCCGAAGCCGGCGTGCTGACCGGCCATGTGGCGCTGCCCGTGCTGGGCCGCGAAGCCAAGGTCGAGGCGCTGCGCGAGATCGCCGCCGGGCTGGGCCGGACGCCCGAGGATGCGATTGCCGTTGGCGATGGCGCAAACGATCTGGGGATGCTGCAACTGGCGGGGACGGGCGTGGCCCTGCACGCCAAGCCGGTCGTCGCGGCGCAGGCGAAGATCCGCATCAACCACGGCGATCTCAGCGCATTGCTGTATCTGCAGGGCTATCGCGCGGCGGAATTCGTCGGCGGCTGACGCACAGGGTGACACCCCGCCGCGGCGTAAAACCCGCGGATCGCCGACTGCCGCGCCCGGGCCCGGTTTTGCGCGACCCGGCGGACGACCCCGTTGGGTCCGGTCCAAGCCAGGGCCGGCGCCCGCTCTGCCAAGGGGCGCCGGCTGGTCGTCGTCCGGGATGAGGGCCAGAAAGGGGGCGCTGCCCTCATGCGCGATTAAAGCGGAACCATGTATCGGATTCGTGACGGTTCAGGCCGGAAACGCCGTCGCGCGGCGCATCTGGCCCGTCACCATGCCGCGCCAGTTGCGGATCGGAGCCGTCAGATAGCGTTCCACGACCGGATCGGCCTCTGGCAGCGCCCCCAGATGAACCAGCAGCGCGGTGATCGCGGCCTCGGCGGCGCGGGTGGCGCCGTCGGTGATCTTCAGCGCAATACCCAGGCCGTGATCGGGCAGGATCGCGACGAAGACGCCCTCGGCGCCGGTCTTGACGGCGACGCGGCCATCCATGGCGCGCATCAATGCTGTGCAGGCGCGGCCCTCGCCGGCCACCAGCTCGGGATGGTCGCGCATCGCAAGCGTCAACCTTCGCATGGCCTGACCGCGCCGGTCGCCGCCGGGACGGGCAAAGGCCACCATGGCGTTGGCCAGCCCCACGAGCGAGCAGGCGTGGTTCGGGGCCGAGCAGCCGTCGATGCCAAAACCGGGGCTGACCTCGCCGGTCATCTCTTCGAAGGCGGCCTTCACAGCCTGCTGGACCGGGTGGTCCGGATCGATATACTCCGCCCCGCCGCCCAGATGCCGGTTCAGGGTCAGGAACCCGGCATGTTTGCCCGAACAATTGTTGTAGATCTGGCAGGGACTTTCGCCGGAACAGGTCAGGCGGCGATGTTCGGCCGGGTCGCGGGGCATGTGGCTGCCGCAGCGCAGGTCCGCTTCGTCCAGGCCCAGCGTCCGCAGCCAGTCCGACACGCCCGCGACATGGATCGCGGCACCGCTGTGGCTGGCGCAGGCCAGGGCAAGCTGGCGGTCCGTCAGGCCCGCGGCATCGGCGGCGCCGCTTTCGATCAGTGGAAGCGCCTGGATCATCTTGCACGAGGAACGCGGAAACACGATCTGCGCCGGACTGCCCCAGGCCTCGACCACGCCGCTGGCATCGCAGATCACCGCATGGCCCCGGTGCAGGCTTTCGCGGCGTCCCCCCCGCCACAGCTCGATCAGTTCGGCATCGTGCATCGGAATCTCCCTGACAATTGCGCGATTTTCTGCTGTGCGCCCCTTTTTCGCGCCCCGATTTCAGGTATCCTTAGCCCAGATGGTTGAAAAGACCACGGCAATCGGGAACAACGCCGCCCAAAGCGGCGAAACCTATGGCAGGAGGCCAGAGCATGAAAAAGACGACGCTGCGCGGCATGGCGGCGATCGCGGTCCTGGTGACGGGACTGGGGACGGCAAGCGCACAGGAATCCACCAATGTCGTGGCGACCGAGGGGGACTGGACCGTTTTCGCGGCGCAGAATCCCAAGGAGTGCTGGGCGGTCTCGCCGCCGAAATCGACCCTGAACACCCAGGACGGCAAGGAGGTCGAGGTGACGCGCGGCGACATCCGCCTTTATGTCGCCTATCGTCCGGGCCAGAATGGCGAAGTCTCGTTCACCGGCGGCTACCCGTTCTCGCCGGATTCGACGGTCGAGGTCGATGTCGGCGGGCAGAAGTTCAACCTGTTCACCGAGGGCGAGAGCGCCTGGACCGGCAGCCCCTCGGACGATCAGAAGCTGATCGGCGCGCTGCGCGCCGGGGCCACCGCGATCATCACCGGCCGGTCCTCGCGCGGGACCACCACCAAGGATACGTTCAGCCTGTCGGGCGTCACCGCGGCGACCAACACCGCGAAGGAACGCTGCCAGTAACCGGCAGCGCAGGACCCGCGCGCCCCGGGCGGATTGCCTTGACGGATCGTGATGCGCCAGCGACGAGGCCGGTTGAAAGACCGGCCTTTCTGGCCTATCTGCCTGTCTTTGTTCCTATCGCCGGTGACATCATGACCGCCCCGATCACGCAGGATGTGCTGACCATTCCCCGCAAGCTGCCCGAAACCGGGCGCCTGAACCTTGTCGGGCTGACGCGCGATCAGCTGCGCGAGGCGCTGATCGCCGCCGGCACGCCCGAGCCGCAGGCAAGGATGCGGGTCGGGCAGGTCTGGCAGTGGATCTATCACTGGGGCGTGCGCGATTTCGCGGCGATGACCAATCTGGCCAAGGATTACCGTGCCCTGCTGGCGGACAGTTTCCAGATTTCGCTGCCCGAGATGGTGACCCGGCAGGTTTCTGCGGACGGAACGCGGAAATACCTGCTGCGGATCGCCGGCGGACACGAGGTCGAAGCGGTCTATATCCCCGAAGAGGGGCGCGGGACGCTGTGCGTCAGTTCCCAGGTCGGGTGCACGCTGACCTGTTCCTTCTGCCATACCGGCACGCAGAAACTGGTACGCAACCTGAGCCCGGCCGAGATCGTCGGCCAGCTGATGGTCGCGCGCGATGATCTGGGCGAATGGCCGACCCGGGGTGCGCCCCGCGACGAGACACGGCTGATCAGCAACATGGTGCTGATGGGCATGGGCGAACCGCTGTATAATTTCGAATCGGTTCGCGACGCGATGAAGGTCGTGATGGATGGCGAGGGGCTAAGCCTCAGCCGCCGCCGGATCACGCTGTCCACAAGCGGCGTCGTCCCCGAAATCGCCCGCACGGCCGAAGAGATCGGCTGTCTTCTGGCGGTATCCTTCCACGCGACCACGGACGAGGTGCGCGACAAGTTGGTTCCGATCAACCGGCGCTGGAACATCGCCACGTTGCTTGACGCGCTTCGCGATTATCCGCGGCTGTCGAATTCCGAACGGATCACGTTCGAATACGTGATGCTGGACGGCGTCAACGACAGCGACGAGGATGCGCGACGGCTGGTGCGGCTGATCCGGGGAATTCCGGCCAAGATCAACCTGATTCCGTTCAACGAATGGCCGGGCGCTCCCTATCGCCGGTCCGGTCAGGACCGGATCCGGGCTTTCGCCGATATCGTCCACAAGGCAGGCTATGCCAGCCCCATCCGCACGCCGCGCGGCGAAGACATCATGGCCGCCTGCGGGCAGTTGAAATCGGCCACCGAACGCGGGCGCAGGTCGAAGGCGCAGATCGCGGCCGAGGCCGGGGTCTGAGCGACGGCCCCGCGGCAAGCGCCGCTGCCCTGCGGCTGCCGACCGGTCTTTCGGCGATCGGATGCCCGATGGCCGCGGGGGCTTTGTCCGCTCGCGCTCAGTCGATGGCGCGGATCAGTTTCTTGTCGAAGACGCGCAGCACCGGTCGCAATTCATGGCCGCGTTTCAGGATCTGGCCATCCATGCCCAGCACCAGATAGGCGCCCTGGGCGTTGCGCAGGCGGGGGCGTTTCTCGATGCGATACAGCGGATGTTCGGTGGCGCGCCGGAACACGCTGAAGATGGCCGCGTCGCGCAGGAACGACATGGCATAATCGCGCCATTCGCCCGCCGCGACGAATCGGCCATACACGGACAGGATCAGCCCAAGCTCGGATCGGTCGAAAACCACGCGGTCGGGATCGGCGTGAAACGGCGGGGCGGCGTTCATCATGACCGGATGGTGACATTGCGCCCGCCGCAAATCAATCCGGCAAATGCGGGCCGGGCCAGCGCGTCGGCAGGACAGAGGCCGCCGCCATTCCCGGCAGGCGGGGCTGCCGCGTCGCACCCAGGTCGCCAGAAAGCTGCGCCGACGGCGCGGGCCGGTCGGATCAGAAGCAACTGACCTTCTCGATCCGGTCGCTGCGGCCGTATTCGATGTTCAGCCGGTCGGGGCGGAAATCGGCGGTCACGGCATCGTCGGGGCCGATGACGCGGGTCCCGACCGGAAAGGTCATCTGGTCGGTGATCCCGCGTGGCTGGCCGACAAGGCCCTGATAGCCCGAGGCACGGCATTGGTCCGCGGACGCATCCGGTGTCGGGGCCGAAGGCAGAGGCTGACAGGCCGCCAGCAGGATGGCGGCAGGCAAGGCCAGCGGGAACGGAAAAATGCTCATGGAATCACCCTCGCTCGAGGTTGTCGATGACGCTGCCCGCATCAAGTGGAAAAATGGTCCCCCGCCGCGTGTGGCCTGCGGCGCGGCGATGAGGTTCTGGCCTGAATTGGTCATGGTCGCGTGCGGCCTCTGGGGATCCCGGCCTTGGCGCGGGCTGCTGATACCGCCTTATAGTCAGGGCGGCGGGATTTGAGAAGCCGCGCCGGCGTCACGATCTGTTCCCTTTGCGGCCGTGTGGCTGCCGGCGCGATCCGGACGGCCCGCCTCATCAGCGCGCCGCGCCCAGCGACTGCTCGTTGCGCCCGGACACGCCGTGGGCTTTCAGGAACAGCTGCGCGGCGCTGTCGGCGATGCGCGCGATCTGGTCATGATCCGGCGCGTGGCCTCCGTCCAGTGTCGCCATGTCATGTATCTCGGCTCCGGCGAGGCGGACCAGTTGTTCGGCCGCCAGCGTCGTGTCCTCGATGCGCAATTCGCCCCGCGCGACCCAATGGTCCAGCCGCTCGCGCAGCCGGTCACGCAGCACCTTGTGCAGCGCCGCATGATAGTTCCGGGCGACATCGGGAAAGCGCGCCGCCTCGGCGACATGAACACGATACAGCCGCACGCTGTCGGGGGCGACCAGCCATTCGGCGATCTGCCGTGTCAGGGCGGGGATCGCCTGGGTCGGGGCGGCGTCGGCGGGGATATCGAAGAGAATCGCGTCTTCCAGCCGCTGCCGCTCGTTCTGCATCGCCTCTTCGAACATCAGCCGCTTGTCGGCGAAATAGCTGTAGAGCGTGGCCTTGGAAACCCTGGCGGCGGCGGCGATGTCATCGACGCTGGTGCCCGAAAATCCGTCCCGCAGGAATATCTCTTTCGCGCCCTCGCTGACTTGCGCGAATTTGCGTCCGATCCTAACTCTCTGACGATCAATCATATTTTTATCCCTGTCGCATATGCGGACGAAATTCACACCAGTGAGTCAATGCAGAAACCAGAGCGGATGTTTCCTTGGTGGGGAATTTTCGCCGATCTGAGCGGTTCCGGGCCGCGGAGTTTCGCCGAAAGCGATCGTGGCAAAGATCGTTGGAACCCGCCGCCGCTTTGCCCTAGCCTCGGCGTGAAATCGGAATTCAGCAGAAGCTGGGAGGAAGCAGATGGCGATCAGACAGACCTCGTTTCGCGATTCGGTCGAACGGATGTTCACCCATGCCGCCGGTCTGATGGACCTGCCGCCGGGACTGGAGGAAAAGATCCGCGTCTGCAATTCGACCTATACGGTCCGGTTCGGCGTGCGGCTGCGGGGGCAGATCCACACCTTCACCGGCTATCGCTCGGTCCATTCCGAACATATGGAGCCGGTCAAGGGCGGCATCCGCTATTCGCTGGATGTCAGCCAGGACGAGGTCGAGGCGCTGGCCGCGCTGATGACCTATAAATGCGCGCTGGTCGAGGTGCCGTTCGGGGGATCCAAGGGCGGTTTGTGCATCGACCCGCGGGCCTGGGACGCCGACGAGCTGGAACGGATCACCCGGCGCTTCACCTATGAATTGTCGCGCCGCAACCTGATCTCGCCCAGCCAGAACGTGCCGGCCCCCGACATGGGCACGGGCGAACGCGAGATGGCCTGGATGGCCGATGCCTACAAGCGGCTGCATCCCGACGACATCAACGCCAAGGCCTGCGTGACCGGCAAGCCGCGCACCGCGGGCGGCATCGACGGCCGGGTCGAGGCGACGGGGCGGGGCGTGCAATACGCGCTGCGCGAATTCTTCCGCCATCCCGACGTTGTGAAGCAGGCCGGGCTGGAAGGCACGCTGGCGGGCAAGCGCGTCATCGTGCAGGGGCTGGGCAATGTCGGCTATCACGCCGCGCAGTTCCTGTCGGCCGAGGACCAGGCCCTGATCATTTGCGTGATCGAACGCGACGGCGCCATCCGCAATCCGCAGGGCATCAACATCGACGCGCTGCGCGGCCATATCCAGGCGACGGGGGGCGTGCGCGGCTTCGCGGGCGGCGATTATGCCGAGGAAGGGCTGGCCGCGCTGGAGGATGAATGCGACATCCTGATCCCGGCGGCGGTCGAAAGCGTGATCCATCGCGACAATGCCGAGCGGATCAGGTGCAAGCTGATCATCGAGGCTGCGAACGGTCCCGTCACCGCCAATGCCGACGAGATCCTCAAACGCAAGGGCATCGTCATCATTCCCGACATGTATGCCAATGCCGGCGGGGTGACGGTGTCCTATTTCGAATGGGTCAAGAACCTGTCGCAGATCTCTCTGGGCCGGTTGGAGCGCCGTCACGAAGAGGCCCGTGCAAGGCTGATGATCGACGAGCTTGAACGGATCTCGGCCGATACCGGCACGAATTTCGCACTGGCCCGAGGCTTCAAGGAGGCTTTCCTGCACGGCGCGGATGAACTGGATCTGGTGCGCTCGGGGCTGGACGACACGATGCGCGAGGCCTTCGGCAAGATGAAGGATGTCTGGCAGTCGAACGGCAAGGTCAACGATTTCCGCACGGCGGCCTATGTGGTGGCGATCCGGCGGGTGTCGAATGTCTATGCCTCGCTGGGATTGTAGTGGTCTGCTCGCGTCCCGCGTCGGCCGGGGGGATGACCGCGCCGGCGACATCCGCAGAAAGCGCGCGTGGGAGGGACGAGCCCCCGCGCGCGACAGGCATGCCCCTCGACGGGGCCGGCTTTCGCATTCTCCTTATGCGCGGGGGGCAGCGGCGCGGCGCAGGCGGTCGTTGATGGCGCGGCCCAGGCCATGATCGGGGATCGGGGCCACGGCGATGGGGCGGCCTTCGCGGTCGGCGCGGCGCAGCATGTCGAAAAGGTTGGCGGCGGCCTCGGCCAGATCGCCATGGGCTGACAGGCTGAACGGGCCGGGCGCGGCAAAGGTGATCAGGGTTTCACCCTCGCCGGCCTCTTTCGCCTCAAGGCGCAGGGCGGCGTTCGGGGCATAATGGCTGCTCAGCTGCCCCGGGGCGTTCGGCGTTGACGGGTCGCCCGCATGTCGTCCCAGCGGCCGGCCAAGCGCGGCCTCGATCGCCTCGGCGGGCAGGCCGCCGGGCCGCAGCAGGACCGGCAGGCCGTCCTGCCAGCCGATGATGGTGGATTCCAGGCCCACCGGACAGGGTCCCGCATCCAGCACTGCCGCAATGCGGCCGTCCAGACCTCCATCGGGGTCCAGCACATGCGCGGCGCTGGTCGGGCTGATCCGGCCCGAAACATTGGCCGAGGGCGCGGCGACCGGGCGGCCCACCTGGCGCAGCAGATCCTGCGCGACGGGATGGGCGGGAACGCGGATCGCCAGCGTGGGCAGGCCCGCCGTGACCAGCGAGGCGACCCGCGCGCCGTCCCGCAGCGGCAGGACCAGCGTCAGCGCGCCGGGCCAGAAGGCCTGCGCCAGCGCACGCGCCTCGGGGGGCAGGTGGACCAGAGGC
>NZ_DHXG01000097.1:13077-40351 GCF_002413585.1 Paracoccus sp. UBA5162 | reverse complement strand
GCAAGTGGCGGAGAGGGTGGGATTCGAACCCACGGAACCCTTGCAGGCTCAACGGTTTTCGAGACCGCCCCGTTCGACCACTCCGGCACCTCTCCGCGCTTTTGGGTGGTGAGGCGCGGATTTAGAGGGGTGGGGGTTGAAGTGCAAGAGGGTTTGGCCGAAAAAATCCCGTTCCTCTCGCGAAAGGTGGCGACATGCTTCGATCCTTGGCAATCGCGCTGGTGCTGGTGTTTCCGGCCCTGGCGCAGGCCCGGCCGGTGACCATTATCCAGTCCGAATCCCATGGTGGCCCGGCCGCGCCGCTGACCGAAAGGCTGTGGAACACCATGGATCTGGAATCGCTGATGCCGATCCTGCGCGACGAGGCGGTGGCCGAGGCCGAGGATATGCAGGCGGACCTGTTCAAGCGGGGCGGCACCGGCGGATGGCTGGATCAGGTGGCCCGGATTCACGATCCGGATCGGCTCGAGAGCCTGTTCCGCGAGGGGCTGGAGGCCGCGAGGGAAAACGCCGATCGAGGACGGATAGAAGATGCGCTGACCTTCTATCGCAGCGATCTGGGGCGAAGGCTGGTCGGGCTGGAAAACTCGGCCCGGCGGACGATGCTGGATGCCGATGCCGAGGCCGCCGCCCGCGAAGCCCTGTCGGCGGCCGCAGCCCGCGACGATCCGCGCGTGGCACGGATCCGGCGGCTGATCGACGAGGCCCAGCTGATCGGGCCGAATGTCGCGGGCGGCATGAATGCCGCGATGGCCTTTTCCGAAGGCTTCGCCGAGGGCGAAGGGTTCGACATGCCGATGAACGCCGAGCGGATGCTGCGGGACACCTGGCGGCAGGAGGAGGAAATCCGGGCGCAGACGACGGAGTGGATGGAAAGCTATCTGCTGCTGGCCTATTCGCCCCTGAGCGATGCGGATCTGGACCGCTATATCGTCTTTGCCGGATCGGCCGGGGGCAAGGCCCTGTCGGGGCTGATGTTCGCGGGCTTTGACGCGGTGTTCCGCAAGACATCCTATGAGCTGGGCCTGACGGCCGCCGGACAGATGCGGGGACGCCAGTTGTGAGCGGTGATGTCCTGCTGGTCGGCCCGTTGGCCCAGACGGCCGTGATGCAGGCGCTTGGCCTTGGCGGCAAGGCGGAAACCATCCAGGGCCGACTGTCCGGCGGCCCAAGGGCGGGGATCGACGCGGAGCATTGGCCGCATTATCAGGGCGCGCCCGGTCGGATCGCGGCGGTGCGGGTGGCGCGGAATGATGCGCTGGATCGCTATGCCGCGGTCATGGGGCTGGAACCGCTGGCCCATGGGGGCCGATCCCTGCTGGGGGTCGGTCGCGGCCCGGCATCAGAAGACGAGTGGCGGCCGAACCCGGCGCGCGCGGCCCTGGTGGCAGAGATCGCGCGCCTGGTTCTGCAATCGCCACAAGGGATCGAGTCAGGACGGCTGCGGGCGCGCCTGCCGATGATCGCGATCTGGGCCGAAAGCCGGATACGCGCGCGATCGGGGCCGGTCTCGGGCGCGGATGTCGTGGCACGGCGCGGACCCGGCGACCTGCGCCTGTCGGATCATCGTCAGCCCTATGCCGGCTATTTCGCGGTCGAGACCATGACCGTGTCACATCGCCGCCACGACGGCGGCTTCACCCGCAATGCCAGCCGTGAGGGCTTCATCATGGGCGATGCGGTGGTCGTGCTGCCCTGGGATCCCGTCCGCGACCGGGTGCTGGCGATCGAGCAGTTCCGTGTCGCCCCTGCCCTGCGCCAGGATCCGCAGCCGTGGTTGCTGGAGGCCGTCGCCGGCCGTGTCGATGCCGGCGAAAGCCCCGAGGACGCGGCCCGCCGCGAGACCCTGGAAGAGGCCGACCTGCGCCTGATCCGTCTTGTTCCGGCGATCCATCACTATCCCAGCCCCGGCGCGGTGACAGAATTCCTGTATCTCTATCTCGGCATCGCCGACCTGCCCGACGGCACGGAAGGCGTGCACGGGCTGGACGGAGAGGCCGAGGATATCAGGGGCCATCTGCTGGACCGGCAGGCGCTGCTGCGGATGGTTCTGTCAGGACAGGTCAGCAACGGGCCGCTGGCGATGCTGGCCTTGTGGCTGGATGCCCGCAGGGACGGATTGCTGGCGGAACTGTCCCGATCGTGATCGGGTTCGCCTGACATCACGGGGTTGCCCCGCCCGCCGCGCCATGTGTAGGTAATCCCGACCCGCGATGTATTGTCCGGATGGAGGCCGGTCGCCATGCGCATCTGCTCTGATCTCGCCGACGCGATCGGCAAGACACCTCTGATCCGGCTGCGCCGGGCCAGCGAGGAAACCGGCTGCACCATTCTGGGCAAGGCCGAATTCATGAATCCCGGCCAGTCGGTCAAGGACCGGGCAGCGCTGTATATCATCAAGGATGCCATGGCGCGCGGCGATCTGAAGCCCGGCGGCACCATCGTCGAGGGCACGGCCGGCAATACCGGGATCGGGCTTGCGCTGGTGGGCGCGTCGATGGGATTCCGCTCGGTCATCGTGATCCCCGAGACGCAATCCCAGGAAAAGAAGGATATGCTGCGGCTGGCCGGCGCCATCCTGGTCGAGGTTCCCGCCGCCCCCTACAAGAATCCGAACAACTACGTCCGCTATTCCGGCCGCCTGGCAGAGGCACTGGCCAGGACAGAAGCAAACGGCGCGATCTGGGCCAACCAGTTCGACAACACGGCCAACCGTCAGGCACATCTGGAAACGACCGGCCCGGAAATCTGGGACCAGACTGACGGCAAGGTCGATGGCTTCATCTGCGCGGTGGGCTCGGGCGGGACGCTGGCGGGCGTCGCCATGGCGCTGCAACCGCGCGGCGTCCGGATGGGGCTGGCCGATCCCGAGGGGGCGGCGCTCTATTCCTTCTATACGACCGGCGAATTCGACAGCCCGGGCAGTTCCATCACCGAAGGCATCGGACAGGGCCGCATCACCCGGAATCTGGAAGGATTCACGCCCGACTACGCCTACCGGATCCCCGACGCCGAGGCGCTGCCCGTCGTTTTCGACCTGCTGAAAGAGGAAGGCCTGTGCCTTGGCGGATCCTCGGGGATCAACGTCGCGGGCGCGATCCGGATGGCGCGCGAAATGGGGCCGGGGCAGACCATCGTGACCGTCCTTTGCGACTACGGCAATCGCTATCAGACCAAGCTGTTCAACCCGGAATTCCTGCGGGCGAAGGACTTGCCGGTGCCCGACTGGCTGACCCGCGAGGCACCCGACCTTCCGGAAGTATTCGAAGGCTGACATTCCATGGCACGCGCGTTTCTGGCCGTCCTGCTGACGGTCCTCATCCTTGTTGCATCTCCGCTTGCGGCGCAGGACGTTCCCAAACCCGATTTCGGCAAGTGGGAACAGGTTGCCCAACAGGCGGAAACGGTGGTCGCGGACGGCAGCAGCAACCTTGAACGGCTGACCGCGATCCGGCAACAGGTCTTCGACTGGCGGCGGACCTTCCAGCAGGCGCAGAACGTCAACGGCGACAGGATCACAGCCGTCAAACAGCAGATCGAGGCTCTTGGCGCCCCGCCGAAGGACGGCGAGACCGAGCCCAGCGACATCGCCGCGCGCCGGACGGAACTGAACGACGAGCTGGCCAAGCTTCAGGCGCCGCGACAGAAGGCGGTCGAGGCCGCCAGCCGCGCGAACGCCATCATCCAGAGCATCGACACCATCCGCGACAAGAGGAAGGCGCAGGAACTGGCAAGATTGTCACCCTCGCCGCTTGTCCCCGCGAACTGGACGCTGGCCGCAGAGAACGCCGTGGCATTGTTCGAAGGATTGCTGAGCGAGGCCGGACCGGCGAACGAGGCGGGCCGCACCTGGTCCGACCTCAAGCCACGCCTGCCCAGTGTCGCGGCCTATCTGGTCGCGGCGCTGGTGATCCTGATCTTCGGTCGGCCATGGGTCGGGATGCTGCCCTCGCGCCTGTCGGCGCGCGCGTCGGAATATTCGCGGGCGGTGGTGGTCTTCATCACCTCGCTGGGACAGATCCTGGTGCCGATGATCGGCACCTATCTGGCCATCGGCGCGGTCAAGGCGACCGGTCTGCCCGGCCCGTGGACCCTGCCCATCCTCGAGGCCGTTCCGGCGGCGGCGGTGATCCTGTTCAGCGGCGGCTGGCTGTCGCGGCAATTGTTTCCGCAGCATGCCATCGCCTATGACACGATCAAGCTTGCCGACCGCGCCCGCGACACAGCCCGCCACATGGTCGATTTCCTGGCTACCGTCTTCGCGGTCCACCACGTCCTTGCCGCCGCGATCCTGCCGCGCTCGGGCCTTTACAGCTCGGTCACGGAAAATCGCGACCGGGTTCCCCTGGACCTTGCCGAGGGCGGGGCCTCGGTCTTCAACTTCGCGCTGATCGTCCTGGCGGGCCTGGCCCTGTTCCGGCTGGGCAACATCCTGCGCCGCCTGACCCGGCGGCCGGATGCGGGCGATCTGGTCTATCGCTACCGGATCCTGTCCTGGGCCGGGGCGCTGACGCGCATCATCGTGATCGTCGCGATCCTTCTGGGCGCGATCGGCTTCGTGAATTTTGCCAATCTGCTGATCTGGCCCTGGTCGCTGAGCCTGGCGCTGATTGGCGTGCTGATCATCCTTCAGGACTTCATCGCCGACCTGTTCAACATGTTGAAGCGCGGCGAAGAGGGCGCGCGCGAAGGGCTGGCGCCGCTGCTGATCGGCTTTGGCCTGGTCATCCTGTCGATCCCGGTCTTCCTGGTGATCTGGGGGGCCAAGGGCACCGACCTTCTTGAATACTGGACCCGGATCGAAAGCGGCTTCAGCTTCGGCGGCGTCACCCTGTCGCCCGGCACCGTCCTGACCTTCCTTATCGTCTTCGCCATCGGCTATTTCATCACCCGCGCGGTGCAGGGCGCGTTCCGCAACTCGATCCTTCCCAAGACCAGGCTGGATACAGGCGGGCAGAACGCGGTCGTCTCCGGTCTTGGTTATCTGGGGATCTTCCTGGCCGCTGTGCTGGCGATCACCTCGGCGGGGATCGACCTGTCATCGCTGGCCATCGTCGCAGGTGCGCTGTCGGTCGGGATCGGTTTCGGCCTTCAGAACATCGTGTCGAATTTCGTCTCGGGCATCATTCTGCTGATCGAGCGCCCGGTCAGTGTCGGCGACTGGATCAGCGCCGGCGGGCAGCAGGGGATCGTCAAGAAGATCTCGGTCCGGGCGACCCAGGTGGAAACCTTCGACAAGACCGAGGTGATCGTTCCCAACAGCGACCTGATCAGCCAGCCGGTGACGAACTGGACCCGCCACAACAAGATCGGCCGCATCATCATTCCGGTCGGCGTGGCCTATGGCAGCGACACCCGCAAGGTCGAGAAGATCCTGCAAGAGATCGTCGAGGATCACCCGCTGGTGGCCCTTGATCCGGCGCCGGCGATCCTGTTCCGCAACCTGGGCCCCGATTCGCTGGATTTCGAGATTCGCGCGATCCTGGCCGATGTCGGCACCGGGCTGGGCGTGACCTCGGAACTGCTGCACGAGGTCGTGCGCCGCTTTGCCGAGGAAGGGATCGAGATTCCCTTCGCGCAGCGCGACATCTGGCTGCGCAATCCCGAGGCCCTGCCGGGCGCGGCCGATACCGGCGGCCCGGCCCCTTCGGCAGCGCCCGGCACGGCGCCCGGCGCCCCCGATCCGCGCGTCGGCAAGGCAAGGACGGAAACCGCGCGCGATTTGCCGGGCGATGGCGATCAGGGCGACGGCGATCGCTGAGCCGGCGGGTCCGGCCCTGCGGGCCGGCCTCAGCGCCCGGTCAATCCCTCGATCGGCCGCGGAGGCGACGGGCGCGTGACCAGATAATTCTTGCGTTTTTCGTAGAAGGCGTTTCCGCCCGTCACCAGAACGTAGTGCATGTTGTCGTAGGGAAAGCGGTAGCCCGCAGTGTGAAAGAACTTCGCGTTCTGGACCAGCGGATGCCGTTCGCCGCGAAGGACGGACCGGGCGGCCTCGCGCACCATCGGAACCGAGCGATCGTTCATCTTCCGGCTCATGACGCCGGGCGCGAACTGGTTCCTCTGCGCCACGACGCCGCAGACGCTGTCGGGAAACCTGTCCGAGCGCACGCGGTTCATCACCACGCTGCCCACCGCCACCATGCCATCGCGGCTGGAGCGGTTGGATTCGAAATACATCGCCCGCATCATGCAATCGAGATCCGAGCGGCGAAGCACCGCGTTCGAACCGCCTGCGCCGCCCGAACAGCCCGCAAGCAACATCAGCATCCCGGCCAGACGGCGCACCGCCCTTGGCGTCCAGGTCGAAACTGTCATCTGCCTGTCCCCTTCCCGCTGATCGCGGTTCTTTCGGTCTTTGTTGCGGGGAAGATAGCAAAGCCGGCGGTGTTGCAGCAACAGTCAGGCGCAAGCGACGGGGGTTTGCCGCTCAGGCGGCGATCGAGGCGGGGGCGTCGTCGTCCTCGTCGCTGCTGCCATCGTCAGGCAGGCCCTCGCGCGACAGCAGCACGGCCACCGGGCGCAGCCAGGGGATGTGGGCACAGACGATCATCAGGGCCACCATGATCGGCACCGCCAGGAACATGCCCGGAATGCCCCAGACCGCGCCCCAGAAGGCAAGACTGAGAATGATGCCAAAGCTGGACAGCCGCAGCGTCTGGCCCAGAAGCATCGGATCCAGCACATTGCCGATGACGAATTGCGTGATCGTGCAGCCAAGCGCGACGATCCCCGTCACCGAGATGTCGCCGGTCAGGACGAAGGCCAGCAGCGTTGTGATCACCGTCGCGATGATCGAGCCGACCGAGGGGATGAAATTCAGGATGAAGGTCAGGATGGCCACCGCGACGGCCAGTTCCAGCCCGGCCAGCTTGAAGATCATCCAGACGATCACCGCCGTCACCGCGCTGACCCCGGTCTTGACGACCAGATAGCGGTTCACCCGGTGCATGATCGACGAGATGATCCGCGTGACCTGCCTGGCCTGCGCGGCATCGCCGGTCAGGCGCTCGACCTTGACCGGGAACCAGACCTGTTCCGCGAACATGAAGCCCACGAACAGGATCACCAGGACGCTGCCCGACAGGATCCCCGACGCCTGCCCGGCCAGCGAACGGATCCAGCCGGTGATGTTGAAATTCGAGATCGCCGTCAGCACCCGTTCCTGCACGTCGGGACCAAGCCGCTGGGTCAGGCTGGGCAGCGCGGCCTGCGCCTGTTCGGCATAGGCGATGGCGGTCAGCACGACCTCGTTCACCTGCGCGACGATGGTGGTCGATATCCACAGCAGGGCCAGGGTGATGCCGATCAGCGCCAGCGTCGTGCCCAGCCATTTCGGCACCTTCAGCCGCGACGAAATGCCCATGATCGCATCCGTCGTCAGCGAGAACAGGATGATGGCGATGGCCAGAGAGATCAGGATGAAGCGCGCCTGAACCAGCATGAACAGCAGCAGGCCGAAGGCGATGATGCCCAGAAAGCCCGTCTGCAATCGATCCCGCAGGATCTGTTCGCGTGAATTGTGGTCCAATCCCTGCCTCGCCCTGTCGCGGAAAGCCGGGGGCTATTCTAACCCTCCGTCTCGTCCGTGTCGCCCTCTTCCGTGTCGCCCTGTTCCGCGATTCGCGCGACCGAAACCACGACCTCGCCATTGGCTGTATTGAACACCTTGACGCCGCCGGCGCTGCGCGAACGGAAGCTGATCCCCTCGACCGGCACGCGGATCGACTGCCCGGTCGAGGTCGCCAGCATGATCTGGTCGTCCATCTCGACCGGAAAGCTGGCGACCAGCGGGCCGCCGCGCATGGCCCGGTCCATCGCCATCACGCCCTGGCCACCGCGCCCGCGCACCGGATATCCATGGCTGGAGCTGATCTTGCCCGCGCCCCTGGCGGTGATCGTCAGGATCAGATCCTCGGCCGCCGACATTCGGGCATAGCGTTCCTGGGTGATGCTGCCCTCGGCCACGGCTTCTTCGTCCTCGTCGGCCTCGGCTCCGTCATCCAGCGCCCCGGCGACCGCGCGACGCATCTTCAGATAGGCCGCGCGCTCGGCCGGATCGGCCTCGAAATGGCGGATCACCGACATGCTGACAACGCTGTCGCCATCTGCCAGACGGATGCCGCGCACGCCGGTCGAATCGCGGCCCTTGAAGACCCGGACTGCGGTGGTCGGAAAGCGGATCGCCCTGCCCTGCGCCGTCACCAGCATCACGTCATCCTCGACCGTGGCCATCCGCACGCCGATCAGGCTGACGCCTTCGGGCAGCTTCATGGCGATCTTGCCGTTCGACTTGACATTGGTGAAGTCCGACAGGGCGTTGCGGCGCACATCGCCCTGCGATGTGGCGAAAACGGCCTGATATGCCTCCCATTCCGTCTCGGGTGCATCGACGGGCATCAGCGCGGCGATGGACACGCCCGGCTCGATCGGCAGGATGTTGACGATCGCCTTGCCCTTCGCGGTCCGTCCGCCCAGCGGAAGGCGCCATGTCTTCAGTCGGTAGACCATGCCGTCCGTGGTGAAGAACAGCAGCTCGGTATGGGTATTGGCAACGAACAGCGTCGTCACCACGTCATCTTCCTTGGTGGCCATGCCCGACAGGCCCTTGCCGCCGCGACGCTGGCTGCGGAACTCGGCCAGCGCCGTGCGCTTGATATAGCCGCCCGAGGTGATGGTGACGACCATGTCCTCGCGCTCGATCAGGTCCTCGTCCATCATGTCACCGGACCATTCGGTGATCTCGGTGCGGCGGGGCACGGCGAAGAGCTGTTTCACCTCGCGCAATTCGTCGCTGATGATGGCCATGATCCGTTCGCGCGAAGCAAGGATCGCCAGATAGTCGCGGATCGACTCGGCCAGGGATTGCAACTCGTCCGTGACCTCCTTGACGCCGATCTGGGTCAGGCGTTGCAGGCGCAAATCCAGGATCGCGCGGGCCTGGGTTTCGGACAGGTTATAGGTGCCGTCCTCGTTCACCGGATGCAGCGGATCGTCGATCAGACGCAGGTATTCGACAATGTCATGGGCGGGCCAGCGCCGTTCCATCAGCCGCTGACGCGCCTCGGCCGCATCGACGCTGCTGCGGATCGTGGCCACGACCTCATCGACATTGCTGACGGCGACCGCCAGGCCGCACAGGACATGGCTGCGTTCACGCGCCTTGCGCAATTCATGGGCCGTGCGACGAGCCACAACCTCTTCGCGGAAACTTATGAAATAAGTAAGAAAATCCCGCAGAGGCAGCTGCTCCGGCTTGCCCCCGTTCAGCGCCAGCATGTTGCAGCCGAAACTGGTCTGCATCTGGGTGAACCGGAACAGCTGATTCAGCACCACATCGGTCGTCGCGTCACGTTTCAGCTCGACCACGACGCGGACACCCTGCCGGTCGGATTCGTCCTGCACGCTGGCGATGCCCTCGATCCGCTTTTCCTTGGCCAGTTCCGCGATCCGCTCGATCATGCTGGACTTGTTGACCTGATAGGGGATCTCGTCGATGACGATGGCGAAACGGTCCTTGCGCGGCTCCTCGATATGGGTCTTGGCGCGGATGATGACGCTGCCGCGCCCCTCCAGATAGGCCTTGCGCGCACCCGACCGGCCCAGGATCATCGCGCCGGTCGGGAAGTCGGGGCCGGGAATGATTTCCATGATCCGCTCGGTCGGCAGATCGGGATCCTCGATCAGGGCCAGTGTGGCGTCCACCACCTCGCCCAGATTATGCGGCGGGATATTGGTCGCCATGCCGACCGCGATGCCGCCTGCACCGTTGACCAGCATGTTCGGAAACCGCGCCGGCAACACCGTCGGCTCGTGATCCTTGCCATCGTAATTGTCCTGGAAATCGACGGTATCCTTGTCGATATCGGCCAGCAGGAAATTCGCCGGCTTGTCCATGCGCACTTCGGTATAGCGCATGGCGGCGGGCGGATCGCCGTCCATCGAGCCGAAGTTGCCCTGCCCGTCCAGAAGCGGCAGCGACATCGAGAAATCCTGCGCCATCCGCACCAGTGCGTCATAGATCGCGGCGTCGCCATGGGGGTGATATTTGCCCATCACGTCGCCGACGGGGCGGGCGGATTTGCGATAGGGCTTGTCGGCGGTATTGCCGCTTTCGTTCATCGCATAAAGGATGCGGCGGTGGACCGGTTTCAGGCCGTCGCGCAAATCCGGGATGGCGCGGCTGACGATGACCGACATCGCGTAATCGAGATAGGACGTGCGCATCTCGGCCGAAATGTCGATGACGGGGCCGTCATGAGCCATTACCACCCGTTCAGGCGCGCCGTTTTCGTCACCATTGTCAGGGGTTTCGGGCAGATCGTCTTCTGGTGTGTCGGCCACGCTGGTTCCTCAACATCTTGTCGAGTGACGGTATAGCCGAGGGCGCGCGCGGGGGCAATCTTCGGCCGCCTTATGCGGTCTGGCCGGGCCATGGGCGCGGCGCCATCCAGCAAGCGGGTCGGGGCCTGCGACCGCGCGCGGTTGGGGGCCGGCCTCCCCGGCATCGCCGCCGGCGGCGACGCTGTTGCGCGCTGCTTGCTGTCAGTCCAGTGACATCCGCACAAGGTCGATCCGTGCGATCGGCTATCGGCGCCGCCGGCGCGGGCGGCCGCCGTCACCGGCATTGAAGGAGGGCGCAGGAAGGCTGACCACGCGGGACAGTTCGGGGAACGGATCGCTGGCATGGGGAATCGCGTTGGCGGCCACGAAATGTTCCTGAAAGCGCGGCGCGATTGCGGTTTCGACGCGCGTGATGCGGCGCACCTCGGCCTCGATCTCGGCACGGGCCGCGCGCGAACACAGCGCGATCCGCGCGCCCGTCCCGGCGGCGTTCCCGGCGCTCGTCACCCTTTCGGGCGCACAATCGGGGATCATCCCCAGAACCAGCGCGTGCAGGGGCGAGATATGCGCCCCGAAGGCCCCCGCCAGCACAACCCGGTCCAGCCGGTCGATGCCGAATTCGTCCATCAACAGCCGCGCCCCGGCGTAAAGCGCCGATTTCGCCAGCTGGATCGCGCGGATATCCCCCTGGGTCACGGCGATCACAGCGCCGTTCTCGGCGCTGCCGTCATGAAGCAGATAGGAATGGGTGCGACCCTGCGCGATGCAGCGCGACGTGCCGACCTGTTCGGCCGATCCGATCAATCCGCCCGGATCGACGATCCCGGCCATCCGCATCTCGGCCACCGCCTCGATGATGCCAGACCCGCAGATGCCGGTAATGCCGACGCCCCTGACGGCCTCGGCAAAGCCCGGCTGGTCGGACCACGGCTCGACGCCGATGACGCGAAAACGCGGCTCCTTGGTCACGGGGTCGATCCGCACCCGCTCGATCGCGCCGGGGGCGGCGCGCTGACCGCTGCTGATCTGGGCGCCCTCGAAGGCCGGGCCGGTGGGCGAGGAACAGGCCAGCACCCGCCTGCAATCGCCCAGAACGATCTCGGCATTGGTGCCCACATCGACGATCAGGACCGGGTTCCGGGATTTCTGCGGCTGTTCCGACAGCACCACCGCCGCCGCATCCGCGCCGACATGGCCGGCGATGATCGGCAGCACATAGGCGCGGGCGGCCGGGGCAATGCCCAGACCCAGTTCCGCCGCCGCGACCGTCAGCGCGTCCGAGGTCGCGGGCGCGAAGGGCGCCTGTCCCAGTTCGACCGGGTCGATCCCCAGCATCAGGTGATGCATGACCGGATTGCAGACGATGACGGCATCCACGATACGCGCCGCCTCGATCCCGGCCTCCGCCGCCAGCGTCCCGATCAGATGGCCCAGACCTTCGCGGACCGCGCGCGTCATCTCGGCCGCGCCGCCCGCATTCATCATCGCATAGCTGACCCGGCTCATCAGATCCTCGCCAAAGCGGATCTGCGGGTTCATCAGACCCGACGAGGCCAGCACCCGACCGTCATCCAGCGCCACCAGATGCCCCGCAATGGTGGTCGATCCCAGATCGACCGCCACCCCGCAAAGCGGCGACTCGGACAGACCGGGCCACAGATCGACCAGCAGCGGTGCCCGCTGCCCGTCATCGCGCACCACCGCCGTGACCTTCCACCCCGCCTTTCGCAGAACCTGCTGGATCCGCGCCAGAACGGGCAGATCCGCCCGCAGCCCCTCGATCCCCCAGGCCGAGGCCAGGGCCGCCGACAGGCGCTGGAAATCCCCGGTCGGATCATCCAGATCGGGCTCGGCCACCTCGACATAGAAGGGCCGCACGGCGGGATCCATCGCCATCACCCGTTCGGCTGCGGATTTGCGGATCACCTGCCTGTGCAACTGACTTTCTGGCGGCACGTCGATCACCAGATCCGACTGGATCCGCGCCTGACAGCCCAGCCGCCGCCCCGGTTTCAGCCCGCGGATGCGGTCATAACGTTCCTCGACCGCGTTGAACGGCGACAGCGCGTCACAGGCCACGGTCACGCCGTGTTTGGGAAACGCCCCATGGCCCGGCTCGACCTGACATTTGGAACATATGCCACGTCCGCCGCAGACCGAATCCAGATCGACACCCAGCCGCCGCGCGGCTTCCAGCACCGGCGTGCCCACCGGCACCCGACCCCGCCTGCCCGACGGCGTGAAGATGACAAGAGGATCGTCGGCCATGGAAAACCTCGCTTCAACGCCCCGATTATCGCCGGGTCGCGCGCGTCGCAACACCGCAATCCGCCTCAAATCGGCGCGTTTCCGACGTCTTCGTTGGACAAATACCCTCGGGGGGTGAATTGCGTTGCCCGCAACGCAAGAGGGGGCGCGAGCGCCCCCTCCCCGCGCGCCCGCAGGCGCAATGTCGCGGCCCTCAGGCGCCCTTGTAGATGTCCACCAGCTTGCCCAGCATTTCCAGCGCATCCTCGCGCGAACGCTGAAAGCTGTTACGGCCGATAATGCTGCCATTGCCGCCGCCGTCGCGGATCGCGCGGGCATCGTCATAGACCGCATCCGCGCCCTTGGCGGCGCCGCCCGAAAAGACCACGATCCGGCGCCCCGCGAAGGCCGCCTGCATGCAGTGCTCGACACGCTTCGCCTGCGTCGCGATATCGATCTTCTTGTCCTCGTAGACCTTCTTGGCTTCGGGCAGCATCAGGTGATCGGTGGACAGCTTGATCTTGATCACATGCGCGCCGATCAGCGCCGCGATCTGGGCGGCATAGGCGGCGATGTCGATGGCGGTCTCGCCGTCCTTGGTGATCGCCTCGCCGCGCGGATACGACCAGATCACGGTGGCAACACCCTTGGCTGCGGCTTCCTTGCGCATCGCGACGATCTCTTCGAACATGTCCAGCGCCATGTCGCTGCCCGGATAGATCGTGAAGCCGATCGCCGCGCAGCCCAGCCGTAGCGCGTCGTCGACCGAGGCCGTGACCGCCTGGTTCTTGCCGGCCGTGTCGGACATCAGGCTGTTGGCGCTGTTGACCTTCAGGATGGTCGGGATCTGGCCCGCGAAGCTGTCCGCCCCGGCCTCGATCATGCCCAGCGGCGCGGCATAGGCATTCAGCCCCGCGTCGATGGCCAACTGATAATGGTAATGCGGATCATAGGCGGCAGGGTTGGGCGCGAATGACCGCGCCGGCCCGTGTTCGAAACCCTGATCGACGGGCAGGATGATCATCTTGCCGGTGCCCGCCAGCCTGCCGGTCATCAGCATCCGCGCCAGTTGCGCTTTCACCCCCGGCGTCTCGCCCTCGTAATGGGCCAGGATCCGGCGAACCGTGTCGGTCATCTGCATCGAAAAACTCCTTTGTGCTGGCGGTTGAATAGCATAGGCGCCGGGACTGGCAACGCTGGTGACGCTAACAGCCGGGGCGGGCAACGGTTTTCAACCTGAGGTGATGATCCGGCGCCCTCCCGGCCGACGGCGATGCAGCCCGGCGGCCGCGGGACCGTGCCAAACGGTCCGCGCCCGTCGGCCATCAGACCGTGTCGAGATACAGTTCGACCGTTTCCTCATCGGACAATTCGGCCATGTAGTGCAATTCCTGCCGCTTGGTGCGCAGATAATTGTCGATCAGATGTTCAGGAAAGATCCGACGAATCTCGGGGCAGGTATCGAAGGCATCGATCGCCTCGCCCCAATCAACCGGAAGCTGGGCCAGTTGCTGATCATAGGCATTGCCCTTGAAGGGCGCGGGGGCCTGAAGCCTGTCCTCGATCCCGTTCAGTGCCGCGCCAAGGATCGCCGCGACCGTCAGATAGGGGTTCACATCGCCACCCGCGACGCGATGTTCGATCCGCCGGGCCTTGGGGCCCGAAGACGGAATGCGGATCGCCGCCGTCCGGTTTTCATAGGACCAGCCGATCCCGGTCGGTGCATGGGCGTTGGGCACCAGCCGGTCATAGGAATTCTCGTGAGGCGCGAATAGCAGCGTCGATCCCGGCATGGCACGCAGACAGCCCGCAACGGCATGGCGCAGGGCTTCCGTGCCCTCGTCGCCGCCATTGTCGAAGATGTTCCGGCCATCCTTCGCGAGCACCGAAAAATGCATGTGCATCCCGTTGCCCGGCCAGGCGTCATAGGGTTTGGCCATGAAACTGGCCGCGAACCCGTAGGACCGCGCCACGCCCTTGACCAGCATCTTGAACAGCCATGTGTCGTCGGCGGCCTTCAGCGGATCGGCCTGGTGCATCAGGTTGATCTCGAACTGTCCCGGTCCGGCCTCGGAAATCGAAGTATCGACCGGGATGTCCATCGATTCGCAGGCATCGTAGAGCGTGGTGAAGAACTGGTCGAAGGCATCCAGGGCGCGCAGGCTCAGCACCTCGCCCCCGGTACGGCGCTTGCCCGAGCGCGGGCTGGGCGGCACGCGCAGGGTGCGGCCGGAATCGTCGATCAGGAAAAATTCCAGCTCGGTCGCCACGACGGGAACGAGGCCGGCGGCCTTGTAGCGGTCCACGACGCGGGCCAGGGCCTGACGCGGATCGCCGTCATAGGGCCGCCCGTCGGGATGGAACATCCACAGCGGCAGCAACGCGGTCGGCGCGTCCAGCCAGGGCATCGGCAGAAAGCCGCGTTCGGTCGGCAGCAGCAGACCGTCGGGATCGCCGGCCTCGAAGACCAGCGGGCTGTCTTCGATATCCTCGCCCCAGATATCCAGGTTCATCACCGAGAACGGAAATTTCGTGCCCTCGTCCACCAGCTTGTCGACGAAACGCGCCGCCACCCGCTTGCCGCGCGCGACGCCGTTCAGGTCGGCGGCGGCGACGCGGATGGTCTTGACGTCGGGATGTTGTCGCAGCCATTCCATCGGGATCATCTCAGCAGTTGCGGGCGGTATTTCAAACCGCGGGTGGCGCCGGGCAGATGGCGGTTCAGCCGCCTGTTGGCGACCCCGAAGAGGCCGATCAGGACCAGCGTGGCAAGGATGAAATATCCGGCCGCGATGGGATAGGCGACAAAGGGGTTGAAGGTCTTGTCGGCGAAATAGCTGGCGTAATAAAGCGCATCCCCGCGCTGCTGGAAAGCCGGAAAGCCGGAAAAGAAGACCAGCGCCGTCGCCTGGAACAGAAAGATTGCCTCGTTGGTATAGGACGGCCATGCCAGCCGCATCATCGTGGGCCACGTTACCCGGCGGAACTTGGCCCAGCCGGTCAGGCCATAGGCATCGGCGGCCTCCAGATCGCCCTTGGGCACCGACATCAGCGCGCCGTGAAAGATCTGCGCCGAATAGGCCGAGGTGTTCAGGATCAGCACCAGCAGCGCCCCCGCCCAAGCCTTTGTCAGCCAGCTTGTCGCGACCGTGAAGCCCATAACCTCGATTCCCGCCCGTGGCAGCATCACCAGCGCCTGGTAGGCAAGGAAGAACTGGATGAACAGCGGGCTGCCGCGGAACAGGAAGACAAAGCCTTCCGCCGGCTTGCGCGCCCAGGGATTGCGGCTGGCCTTGGCGACAGCCAGCGCATTGGCCAGAAAGAAGCCGAAGAACAACGCCATGGCCGCGAAATAGAGATTCCAGATCATGCCCGATCCGATCAGCGTGACCTGGTTGCAGAGGGTGAAATCGCTGCGCGGCAACAGCCGCTCGCCGATGCCGACCGAACGCAGGGCGTAATTGCCGATGTCCTCGGCACAGGGGATCATGCCGGCCCCGCCTGGCGCAACGCCTCGCCGCCCATCGTCGCCTGCCCGGCCGAAAGCCGCCGGGTCAGCCGAGCCAGCACCCGTTCAGAGACCCAGGTCATCAGCAGGTAGAAGACCAGGATGGCCAGAAAATAATAGAGCCGCCAGTCGGGATGGGGATAGCTGAAAGCCTGCGTCTTGGCACCGCCCAGATCCCGCGCCCAATAGACGATATCCTGGATTCCCAGCAGGAACAGCAGCGGCGTCGCCTTGATCAGGATCATCCACAGATTGGAAAGCCCGGGCAGCGCATAGGTCCACATCTGCGGAATCAGGACGCGGCGGTTCACCTGCCGCTGGCTCATTCCATAGGCCTCGGCGGTTTCCAGCTGCGCGCGCGGGACCGCATTCATCGCGCCATAGAGGACATTGGCCGCAAAGGCGCCGAATACAACCGAGAAGGCGACCACCGCCAGCGTGAAGCCATATCCTTCATGAACCCATTCCGGGCTCGTCGACAGCGGCATCTTGGCCGCCGCGCAGACGTTGAACTCGTTGCCCTGCCAGGGCGAGACAGGGTTGTCGCACAGGGCCCTGCTGCGCAGGAACTCGATCCCCTGATCCAGCGCGATGGGCACGAACAGAAAGAAGATGATGTCGGGGACGCCCCGCACCATCGCGGTGTAGATCTTGCCGAACCAGCGCAGGGGCGCGATCCGCGAACGCGAGGCCATCGCGCCGCCAAAGCCGAACAGCAGTGCCAGCGGCGCGGTCACCGCCAGCAACAGCAGCACCGTGCCGAAACTGGCATAGAACAGCAGATGCTTGCCCGATGTGAGGTAACACATCAGCCAGCTCAGCCCTTCAAGGGCTTTCGGATCGGCGCACTGGGCGAACATCGGATTGCGGCCGCGACCGAAAAGACGCGGCCAACCTTTTCAGATCATTCGAAAACCTTGGCGTCTTCGCCAAACCATTTCACGATCATCTCGTTCAGGCTGCCATCATCCTTCATCGACTGGATGGCGGTGTCGAACGTCTTCTTCAGATCGGTATCGGATTGACGCATCCCGATGCCGATACCGCCGCCAAGCGCGACCGCTTCGCCGGCCCAGACCAGTTCGCCATTCGATTCCGCGACCGAGGGTGCCAGGAAATCCTTGTCGGCGAAGACGGCGTCGGCCTCGCCGTTCTTGACGGCGGCGATGGTTTCGTCTCCGGTCGCGAATTCCAGCAGCGTCGCACCGGTTTCGGCCACATGGGCGGCCTGGATCGTGCCGGTCTGCGCGGCGATCACGCCGGCTTCGATGTCGGCATCCGCAGACAGCGCCGCATAGGCGCTATCGGCGGGCGGCGTATAGTTCTGGCTGAAGGCGATCACCTGCTCGCGCTCGGGGGTGATGCTCATCCCGGCCATGATCGTGTCGTAATTGCCCGAAACGAGGTTCGGAATGATCGAATCCCAATCATTCGTGACCCAGGTGCAATCCAGCTTGGCGCGTTTGCACAATTCATCGCCCAGTTCGCGTTCGAAGCCATCGACCTCGCCCGCATCGTTGATGAAGTTATACGGAGGATAGGCGCCCTCGGTGCCCATGCGGATCGTCTGGGCCATGCCCATGCCCGCGGTCAGCGCGAGGGCGGCGGCGGCAAGGATCAGTTTTTTCATTTTTCTCTCCTGTTGGTCGTCTCTTGTGAATTCCGAGTCTGGTGAACCTTAGGCGGCCATCGTCGCGCTGAGGAACTGGCGCAACCGCTGGGTCTGCGGATCGTTGAACAGCCGGTCCGGCGGTCCTTCCTCGCAGATCACGCCCTGATGCAGGAAAACGACATGGTCGCTGACATCGGCGGCCAGCCGCATGTCGTGGGTGACAAGGATCATCGTGCGGTGTTCCGCCGCAAGATCCTTGATCACCTTGACGACTTCCTGCTGCAATTCCGGATCCAGCGCGCTGGTCGGCTCGTCGAACAGCAGCGCGCGCGGCTGCATGCACAAGGCACGGGCTATGGCGGCGCGCTGTTGCTGACCGCCCGACAGCTGCGCCGGCCAGGCATCGCACTTGTCGCCGATGCCGACCTTGTCCAGCAGATCGCGGGCGCGACGCTCGACCTCGGTGCGAGGCTGGCCAAGCACCGTAAGCGGTGCCTCCATGACGTTTTGCAGCACCGTCATGTGCGACCACAGGTTGAACTGCTGGAAGACCATCGACAGGTTGGTTCGGAACCGCGTGACCTGCGCCCGGTCGGCCGGCGCGCGATGCGGGCCCTGGCCCTTCCAGCGCACCGCCTCGCCGTCAAAGACGATCTCGCCCTGCTGGCTGTTTTCCAGAAGATTGCAGCAGCGCAGCAGCGTGGACTTGCCCGAGCCGGACGAACCGATGAGGCTGAGCACATGCCCGCGCGGCGCGCTCATCGAGACGCCCTTCAGCACCTCGAGCTGGCCATAGGCCTTGTGCAGATCGGTGATGCGGATCACCGGCTGGTCCTGGGTCATGTCGGGCGTCTTGTCAGTCATGATCCGCGCATTGGGCGACAATCGGGCCGGTTTTGCAACGGGTCTCACGCGCGTCCGGCAGGGAAAGCGGCAAGTGCCGCAACGTCAGGCGATCTCGATCGAATATTTCTCGATCACCGTGTTTGCCAGCAAACCCTCGCACATCCGCGCCACCTCGGCGCGGGCGGTATCGGGATCGGCGGCGTCCAGATCCAGTTCGATCAGCTTGCCCTGACGAACGCTGCCGACCCCGCGATGGCCCAGCCCGCCAAGCGCGTGGCGGATCGCCTCGCCCTGCGGGTCCAGAACGCCGTCCTTCAGCATGATGGTAACGCGGGCTTTCATCGCTTTGTCCTTCAATTGATCGCGGTCGGCTTCAGGCTGGTCGTGTTGGCCGGCATCAGGCCCAGCCGGCGGGCGACCTCGGTATAGGCATCGGTCAGATTGCCCAGATCGCGGCGGAACACGTCCTTGTCCAGTTTCTGCCCGGTTTTCACGTCCCACAGGCGGCACGAATCGGGGCTGATCTCGTCGGCGACGATCAGGCGCATGAAATCGTTGTCCCAGACCCGGCCGATCTCGATCTTGAAATCGATCAGCTTGATGCCGACGCCGTAGAAGACCCCAGACAGGAAATCGTTCACCCGCAGGGCCAGGCTGACGATGTCGTCCAGATCCTGTTGCGTGGCCCAGCCGAAAGCGATGATATATTCCTCGGAAACCATCGGATCGCCCAGTTCGTCGTTCTTGAAGCTGTATTCGACGATCGGGCGCGGCAGCAGGGTGCCCTCTTCCAGGCCCAGCCGCTTGGACAGCGAGCCCGCGGCGAAATTGCGCACGATCACCTCCAGCGGCACGATCTCGACCTGGCGGATCAGCTGCTCGCGCATGTTGATGCGGCGGATGAAGTGGTTTGGCACACCGATATTGGTCAACCCGTTCATGAAGAATTCAGACAGACGGTTGTTCAGCACGCCCTTGCCCTCGATGGTGGCGCGCTTCTGGGCGTTGAAGGCGGTGGCGTCGTCCTTGAAATACTGGACCAGCGTGCCCGGCTCGGTGCCTTCGTAAAGGATCTTGGCCTTGCCTTCATAGACTTTCTTGCGCCGCGGTGCCATCTGGGGCCGTCCTTTCGCCTGTCGCTCGTCCTGCGGCTTATCGCAGAACCGTCCTCGGGGGCAATACGAAGGCTTGCAGCGCGGCCTTCCAGCAGGGATAACGGGACGGACCGATAGCAGGAGGCCACGAGATGACCACCTTTGACGACCGCGAGCGTGGATATGAATCGAAATTCGCGCATGACGCGGATCTGCAATTCCGGGCCGAGGCGCGGCGAAACCGGCTGCTGGGCGAATGGGCCGCCGGTGTTCTGGGCAAGACCGGCGAGGATGCGCGGACCTATGCGATGACGGTCGTGACCTCGGATTTCGAGGAACCGGGCGAAGAGGATGTCTATCGCAAGGTCGCATCCGACCTGGAGGGCAAGGCCGACAGCGCGACGATCCGCGCGAAGATGGCCGAGCTGACGCTCGAGGCGCGCCGGCAAATCCTGGAAGAGGGCAAGTAGGATCCCGCCGCCGGGCGCCGCAGGACAGGCGACATTGCAGGCTGCATTTGCGTTGCGGGCGCCTTGCCGACCGATGCAGGGTCAAGGCCCGGCACGCGGCGGGCGATGACCGAAGGGCCCAGGTCGATGTCCCGACGAGACCCGGCATTCCTTGGGGCGCCATGACGGCGATCCGGGCAGGAAGCCGCACGAAAGGGCGCGAAGCCCTGTTCAGGCGGCGGCCGCCTCGGCGCGGGGATAGCGCAGGGCCATGGTGATCCCGCGCGCCGCATTCAGGATCATCAGCGCCGCCCACAGTCCGTGATTGCCGAAGATCGGCGGCAGCGTGACGACGGCCAGCCCATACAGCGCCACGGACTGGATCATCGCGATGCGCATGTCGCGGGTCATCGTCGCGCCGATGAAGATGCCGTCGAACATCCAGCTTGCAATGCCGATCAGCGGTGCGGCGCCCATCCAGAACAGGTAAAGGCGCGCCTCGGTCCGGACCGCCGGCGCCGTCGTCAGCAGATCGATGATCGCGCCGCCCGCGACCCAGAAGGCAAGACCCAGAACCAGCGCCCCGCCGATCCCCCATTGCGAGGTCAGGATCGCGGCGCGGCGCAACCGGTCGGGCCGCCGCGCCCCCACCGCCTGTCCCACCAGGCTTTCGGCCGCAAAGGCGAAACCGTCCAGCGCGAAGGCGGTCAGCGACAGGAACTGCACCAGCACCTGATTGGCCGCCAGCGTCACATCCCCTTGCGCCGCGCCCAGAAACAGGAACGAGGTGAAGCTGGCCTGCAACAGCACGGACCGGATCATGATGTCGACGTTCACGCGCAAAAGCCGGTTCAGCTTGTCGCGGGCAAACAGCGTGGTCAGCCGCCGCGCCGCGCCGGCCGCAGCGCGCAGGGCGTGGCGGGCGAAATACAGCCCCAGAACCACCCCACCCCATTCCGAGATCAGCGTGGCCCAGGCGACCCCCGCGACGCCCAGTCCCAGGCCCAGCACGAACCACAGATCCAGCATCACGTTCAGCCCGTTCTGCAAGACCTGCAAGGCCAGCACGGCGCGCGTGCGCTCGATCGCGATCAGCCAGCCGGTCAGTGCGTAAAGCGCGATGGTCGCGGGCGCGCCCCAGATGCGGATCGTCAGATAATCACGGGCCAGCGCCTCGACCTCGGCCGAGGCCGGGGCCAGGCGGAAGGCGGCCCAGAAGAGCGGCGCCCGAGCCAGTATCATCGCCAGCCCGACCGCACCGGCGATGGTCAGCGCACGCAGCAGATGGGCGCCGACCTGCGCGCCGTCGCCCGCGCCGTGGCTTTGCGCGACAAGCCCCGAGGTGCCCATCCGCAAGAAGCCGAAGACCCAGTAGATCGAGGTCAGGATGACCGCGCCGATGCCAACCGCGCCGATGGGTTCGGCTTGACCAAGCTGGCCCACTACGCCGGTATCGACCAGCCCCAAGAGCGGCACGGTCGCGTTCGACAGCACGATCGGCAAGGCGATGTTCAGCACCCGCCGATGACTCAGCGGGCCGATCTCGGGCGCGGCCATCGCTCAGGGCTGCGGCATCAGGAAATGGCCGGTCGCCTGTGCCATAAGGCGGGCGCGGTTATCCTGCCAGGCCTCGACATGGACGCTGGCATAGCGCCGGCCCGACCGTACCACACGGGCGCGGGCATAGGCATCGCGTGGCAGGCCCGATCGCAGGTAATCCACCGTGAAGCCGATCGTCTTGGGCAGGCGCGGCAGGCTGTCGGGAACCGCCGCATCCGGCGCGATGCGGCCGGATTCCAGATCCTCCCACATCGCGGACCATGACAATTCGATGATCGCGGTCACCTCCAGAAAGGCGGCCGTCACGCCGCCATGGATCGCGGGCAGCGCGGGGTTGCCGATCAGCTTGTCATCGAAGGGCAGGATCGCGGTCAGCTCGTCGCCCCTGCGATCAAAGCGGATGCCCAGCCATGTCATGTAGGGCACCCCCGTCGCCAGCGCCCGCAGCGCCGAATCGCGGCGCGTCTTGATCTGGTCCAGCGGTTCGTTGCGGTCCATCATCGCGCCTGCCTTTCCGCGGTGAAGGTGCCGGCGGCGGTGGCGACCGGGTTGTCGCCGTCCTCGTCCAGCGCCACCGCGCGAAGAAAGGCGACGCTGCGGGTCATGTGATAGCATTCCGCCCGCGCGGTGATCCGCTGTCCCGGCGCCGCCCCGCGCATGTAGTCGATGCGCAGATCGATGGTCGCGGTGGATCGCGGGCTTGAGGGATGCGACATCACCGCCGCGCCGCAGCAGGTGTCCATCAGCGCCGAGACGACCCCGCCATGAACGATCCCCGTCCGCGGATCGCCGACCAGATGTTCGGACCAGGGCATGCTGATGGTGGCCCGCCCCTCGCCCAGATCGTCGACGCGCATTCCCAGGGCCCGCGCGTGGGGAATGCTGTCGATGAATTGCTGCGCGATCCGTGCCCGATCGCCGCTGTCCAAGCCGCCCGATTCGTCCGTCATCGCGTTCTCCTGCCACCTGGCCCCGCGCAAGGCTTACCCGCGCCCGCCCCGGCTGCTCAACCCCTGCCCGGCCGAATGCGCGTTCCGGTTGAGATGCGCGCGCCGAAACGCTAGCCTTTGAGCCAGCGGCAGGGAGATCGGGATGGCCGAGGAGCAGACAATCTCTTTCAAGGACATGTGCGCCCGTTTCGACGTGACGCCCCGCACCCTGCGCTATTACGAATATATCGAACTGCTGAGCCCCCGAAAGGAAGGCCGGGCGCGATTCTATGGCGCGCGCGAGATCGCGCGGATGACGCTGATCCTGCGCGGGCGGCGTTTCGGATTCTCGCTGGAAGACATCCGGCAATGGCTGCTGATCTACGAACAGAAGGGCTCGCGCCAGCAATACGAGGTCTGGCTGGATCTGGCCGACCGGCAGCTGGGGGTGCTGGACCGCCAGATTGCCGACCTTCAGGCGGCGCGGCAGGATCTGGCGGAATTGCGCGAAACGGCCGCTGCCGAACTGAAGACCATGAAGTGACGCGGCGTTCCATCTTTACGTTCGCGTCAACTTCGCGCTATCGGTGGCCACAGAAGGGCAGCCGGTGAACGAGGAGGAACCGCACCCCATGTCCGAAAAGCTGATGACGATCCGCCAGATGTGCGAGGCGTTCGGCGTCACCCCGCGCACGCTGCGCTTTTACGAGGCGCGCGAACTGATCTTTCCCGAACGTCGCGGCCAGCACCGGCTGTATGATCGCAGGGATCGCGCGCGGCTGACGCTGATCCTGCGCGGCAAGCGGTTCGGTTTCAGCCTGGAACAGATCCGCCAGCTTCTGGAGCTGTACCAGCCGGGCGGAGCCAACAGGACGCAGATCGCCGCGACCATCGGGATCGCGCGCGAACGCCTGTCGGACATGGAAACCCAGTATGCCGAACTGAGCGAGGCGATCGCCGATCTCAGGCAGCAACTGGCGGATGCGGAAGACCGGCTGGCCGCTGCCCCGCGCGACACCTCGAGAGGATAGAGCCATGCCGATCTACACCCCCCCCGTCCGCGACCTGCAATTCGGTCTGCACGACGTGCTGAAAATCCAGCAATCCGGCCTGCCCGGCCATGACGAGCTGGATCGCGATTTCACCGAGGCCGTGCTGGACGCGGCGGGCAAGCTGTCGACCGAGGTTCTGGCGCCGCTGAACATGGTTGGCGACCGGCAGGGCTGCCGGCTGGAAAACGGCGTGGTGCGCACCCCGGACGGGTTCAAGGCGGCTTTCGAGCAGATGAAGGAAGGCGGCTGGACCGCGCTGGATTGCGACCCCGAATATGGCGGTCAGGGGATGCCCTATGTCCTGGGCCTGGCCACGGGCGAATTGTTCGTCAGCGCCAACATGGCCTTCAACATGTATCAGGGCCTGACCCACGGCGCCTATTCCGCCATCCACGCCCATGGCACCGATGAACAGAAGCAGACCTGGCTGCCCAGGATGGTCAGCTGCGACTGGACCGGCACGATGAACCTGACCGAGCCGCATTGCGGCACCGACCTGGGCTTGCTGCGCACCAGGGCCGAACCGCAGGATGACGGCAGCTATCTGATCACCGGGCAGAAGATCTTCATCTCGGCCGGCGATCACGACATGGCCGAGAACGTGATCCATCTGGTGCTGGCCAAGGCGCCGGGCGGCGGCGAGGGCACCAGGGGCATCTCGCTGTTCATCGTGCCCAAGTTCCTCGTCAACGAGGACGGCTCGCTGGGCGATCGCAACGGCGTCTCGGTCGGCAATCTCGAAGAAAAGATGGGCATTCACGGCAACGCCACCTGCGTGATGAATTACGACGGTGCCAAAGGCTGGCTGCTGGGCGATCTGCACAAGGGAATGCGGGCCATGTTCACGATGATGAACGAGGCGCGGATGGGCGTAGGCCTGCAAGGCTATGCCAGCGCAGTCGCCGCCTATCAAAGCGCGGTGGATTATGCAAAGGACCGGCTGCAGGGCCGGGCCGTGACAGGGGCAAAAAACCCCTCGGGCCCGGCCGATCCGCTGATCGTGCATCCTGATATCCGTCGCAGCCTGATGGACCAGAAAAGCTTTCTGGAAGGCGCGCGAATGCTGTCGCTGTGGGGGGCACATCTGATCGACAAGGCCCATCAGGGCGACGCGGAAGCCGAAGGGCTGATCTCGCTGCTGACCCCGGTCATCAAGGGCTTTCTGACCGACAAGGGGTTCGAGACGACGGTTCTGGCGCAGCAGATCTACGGCGGCCACGGCTATATCGAGGAACATGGCATGAGCCAGTTCGTCCGCGACGCCCGGATCACGATGATCTACGAAGGCGCCAACGGCGTGCAGGCACTGGATCTGGTGGGTCGCAAGCTGGCGGCCGCGGGCGGCAAGCCGATCACGGGCTTCTTCGAGATGATAAAATCCTTCTGCAAGGACCATGCCGAAGGCCCCCTTGCGGATGATTTCATTGCGCCGCTGAAAGCCGCCTCGAAGGATCTTCAGACGGCCGCAATGTTCTTCATGGAACGCGGCATGAAGAACCCTGACGACGCGCTGGCGGGCAGCTATGACTTCATGCACCTGCTCGGCCATGTCGCGCTTGGCTTCATGTGGGCGCAGATGGCGGTCGCGGCCCACGCGGCTTTGGCGGCCGGCGGCGATGCGTCCTTCGCGACCACCAAGCTGGCCACCGGACGCTATTACATGCAGCGGCAATTGCCGATGACGGCAACGCATCTGGCGCGTATCCAGTCGGGTGCCGATCCCGTCATGGCACTGGATGCGGAAGCCTTCTGATCCGGCACTCAGGGCAGAGAGGCCGCATGGGTATTTGTGCAACGAAGATGCACAATGAATGTGCACCGGAAGGTGCGCCCCGGCCTCTTCCCCCTTCCGGCGGATCAGGCGTTATCGGCCCAGAAACCGGGGCGGCTTCTCCGTTGGCGGTCATCGGCTCCCCAGCCTGTACCGCAATCGGGGATCTAGCAGGGCAGGGTTGAAGAAGGGTTAATCGGTGCCCTTCTTCGTTGTGGAAATACCCCGCGGGGGTGCGGGGGCGCGAAGCCCCCGCGGTGAAGGAGGAATGATGACGGCAATACTCTGGTGCTTTGGCGAATCGGGCAATGCCTACAAGGCGGCGCTGACGATGGAACTGGCGGGCTATGGCTGGCGACCCGTCTACGTCGATTTCTTCAATGGCGAGACGCGCGGCCCGGAATTCCGCGCCCTCAACAAGATGGGCGAGGTGCCGGTCTTTCGCGAGGGCGACCTGACGCTGACGCAATCGGCCGTGATCCAGATGCATGTCGCCGAGAAAACCGGGCGGTTCATGGGCAGCGACCGCAACGAAACCTTGCGCTGGTTGATGTTCGACAACCACAAGCTGTCGGCGCAGGCCGGACCGTTGCGGTTCCTGATGAATTTCCTGCCAGCCGAGAAGCGCCCTCAGGGCGGCATCGACTGGCTGAGGGGGCGTCTGAACGCCGCCCTGACGATCCTGAACGATCATCTGTCCGACCGTGCCTGGGTCGCTGATGACACCCCGACCATCGCCGATTTCGCCTGCTGCGGCTATCTGTTCTACCCCGAGCCTTTTGGCTTCGTGCGCGGCGACTGGCCAAATATCGACCGCTGGCTGGACGGCATCTCCGCCCTGCCCGGCTGGAAAAGCCCCTATGACCTGATGCCCGGAAACCCTTCGGACCGGGCGCCCAAGGAGGATACATGACCGACGCATTCATCTATGATGCCGCCCGCACCCCGCGCGGCAAGGGTCGAGCCGATGGCAGCCTGCACGAGGTCACCTCGCTGGCCTTGTCCGCGCGGCTGCTGAACGCCGTCAAGCAGCGCAACAACCTGGAAGGCCACGCGGTCGAGGACCTGATCTGGGGCAATGTCACGCAGGTCAAGGAGCAGGGGGGCTGTCTGGCCCGAAGCGTCGTTCTGGCCTCGGATCTGGACGAATCCATCCCCGGCCTGTCGATCAATCGCTTCTGCGCCAGCGGCATGGAGGCGGTGAACCTGGCCGCCAACCAGATCCGCGGCGGCGCGGGCAGCGGGTATCTCGCCGGTGGCGTGGAAATGATGGGCCGCGTGGGCATGGGCAGCGATGGTGCCGCCATCGCGGTCGATCCCGGCCTGGCCATGAAAAGCTATTTCGTCCCGCAAGGCATCAGTGCCGATATCATCGCCACCGAATACGGCTTTACCCGCGAGGATGCCGACGCACTGGCCGCCGAAAGCCAGCGCCGCGCGTCACGAGCGTGGGAGGAGGGCCGGTTCGACCGCTCGATCGTGCCGGTTCTGGATCAGAACGGGCTGACCATCCTGGATCGCGACGAATACATGCGGCCCGGGACCAAGGCCGAGGATCTGGCCAGGCTGAAACCCAGTTTCAAGGACATGGGCGAGACGATGCCCGGCTTCGACCGGGTGGCGATGCTGAAATATCCGCATCTGGATCATATCGAGCATATTCACCATGCCGGAAACAGCAGCGGCATCGTGGACGGCGCCGCCGCGGTGCTGATCGGAAACGAGGATTTCGGCAAGGCATGGGGCCTGAAACCCCGCGCCCGCATTCGTGCCACCGCCAAGGTCGGCACCGATCCCACGATCATGCTGACCGGGCCGGTGCCGGTGACCGAAAAGATCCTGCGCGACAGCGGCCTGTCGAT
>NZ_DHXG01000097.1:0-12676 GCF_002413585.1 Paracoccus sp. UBA5162 | reverse complement strand
CCCGACAGGGTGAACGTCAACGGCGGCGCCATTGCCATGGGCCACCCGCTGGGCGCGACCGGAGCGATCATCATCGGCACCCTTCTGGACGAACTGGAACGACAGGACAAGACCCTGGGTCTGGCAACCCTGTGCATCGCGTCCGGCATGGGCGCGGCCACCATCATCGAGCGCGTGTGAGGGCGAAGGACATGACCGATTTCACCATGGAGAAAGGCGCCGACGGCGTCGCAATCGTTACCTGGGACGTGCCCGGAAAGTCGATGAACGTGCTGTCGATGGACGGCGCGGCGGAACTGGACGCGCTGATCGACGAGGCGCTGGCGGACGAGGCCGTCAAGGGCATCGTCATCACCTCGGGCAAGCAGGATTTCGCGGCCGGGATGGATCTGAACGTCATCGCCGGGATGAAGGAACAGGGCGGCGCGCAGGGCGTCTTTGACGGGGTGATGAAACTGCATCACCTGCTGCGCAAGATCGAACGGGCGGGCATGGATCCGAAGTCGCTCAAGGGCGGCAAACCCATCGCCGCCGCCCTGCCCGGCACGGCACTTGGAATCGGGTTGGAACTGCCGCTGGCAACCCATCGCATCTTCGCGGCCGACAACGCCCGCGCCAAGATCGGCCTGCCCGAGATCATGGTCGGCATCTTTCCCGGCGGTGGCGGCACGACCCGGCTGGCGCGCAGGCTGGGGGCGATGGCCGCCGCGCCCTTCCTGCTGGAAGGCAAGCTTTGCGATCCCGGGAAAGCCCGGGCCGCCGGCCTGATCGACGAGGTGGTGGACGACCCCGTTGCCGCCGCGAAGGACTGGGTTCTGCGTGCCAGCGACGCCGATCTGGTCAAGCCCTGGGACCAGAAGGGTTACAAGATGCCCGGCGGCGAGCCGTTCCACCCGGCCGGCTTCATGACCTTCGTCGGCGCCTCGGCCATGGTGCATGGCAGGACCATGGGGGTCTATCCGGCCGCCAGGGCGTTGTTGTCGGCGGTCTATGAGGGGGCAATGGTGCCCTTTGACCAGGCACTGCGAATCGAGGCGCGCTGGTTTACGAACGTGCTGATGAATCCCAGCAGCGGCGCCATGATCCGCAGCCTGTTCATCAACAAGGAAGCACTGGAAAAGGGTGCGAACCGTCCCGATCAGCCCGATCAGAAGGTCGCGAAGGTCGGCATTCTCGGCGCCGGCATGATGGGCGCGGGCATCGCCCATGTCAGCGCCATGGCCGGGATCGAGGTCGTCCTCATCGACGCGAAACAGGACGCCGCCGACAGGGGCAAATCCTATTCCGAGGGGCTGCTGGACAAGGCGATCAGCCGCAAGAAGGCGACCGAGGAGAAGAAGTCCGAGGTGCTGGCCCGGATCAACGCCACCACGGATTACGCGGCGCTGGACGGCTGCGACCTGATCGTGGAGGCCGTGTTCGAGGATCCGCAGATCAAGGCCGAGGTCACGAAGAAGGCCGAGGCCGTGATCGGCAAGGACGCGATTTTCGCCACCAACACCTCGACCCTGCCGATCAGCGATCTGGCGAAAGCCAGCGCCCGGCCCGAACAGTTCATCGGCATCCATTTCTTCAGCCCCGTGGACAAGATGATGCTGGTCGAGATCATCAAGGGCCGCGCCACCGGCCCGCGTGCCGTCGCCAAGGCGCTGGATTTCGTGCGCCAGATCCGCAAGACGCCGATCGTCGTCAACGATGCCCGCTTCTTCTATGCCAACCGCTGCATCATCCCCTATATCAACGAGGGCATCCGCATGGTGGCCGAGGGCGTGAACCCGGTCCTGGTTGAAAACGCCGCCAAGATGATGGGAATGCCGCTGGGACCGCTGCAACTGGTCGATGAGACCTCGATCGATCTGGGCGTCAAGATCGCCAAGGCCACCCGCGCCGCGATGGGCGACGCCTATCCCGATGCGGCGGTGGACGAGGTGCTGTTCCGGATGGCCGATGAGGGCCGGCTGGGGCGCAAGTCGAATGCGGGTTTCTACGCCTATGACGACACGGGCAAGCGGCAGGGCCTGTGGGACGGTCTGGCGGCGCGATACCCGCGCGCCGATGAGCAGCCCGGCCTGACCGATGTGCAGCACCGGCTGATGTTCGCCCAGACGCTGGAGGCCGTCCGCGCGCTGGAGGATGGCGTGCTGGAGGATATCCGCGAAGGCGATGTCGGCGCGATCCTGGGCTGGGGCTTCGCGCCCTGGACGGGCGGGCCCTTCGGCTGGCTCGACATGCTGGGTGCGGCCCGCGCGGTCGAGATCTGCGAGGATCTGGCCGAACGCCATGGCGCGCGGTTCGCCTGCCCCGCACTGTTGCGCGACATGGCCGCCAAGGACCAGACCTTCTATGGCCGATTCGGCCAGCAGAAACAGGCTGCCTGAACCACCCTGCGCCGCCGGCCCCGGTCTGGACCGGCGGCGCGGAATCCGATGGAAATTCCGCCGGCGAAGGCCCGGTCCTGCAAACGCCGCCGCGGCGCCACACGGCCGGGAACGCGGTCGCGGCGCAGGTTCAGCGCCGGATCTGCGCGCGATTGTGTCCGCCAGGCAACAGCACCCCGGAATCCGGCGAACCTTTCGCGCCCCTGCTTTGTTGAACCGCGACGCAAAGCCCGTATGCTGCGCCGCAACAGACATCGCCGCCTGCAGCATCACGAAAGGATCTGCCGATGACCGAAGACACGCGCCGCCGCGCCGAGGCCGCCCGCAAGGATATCGAGGACGTGACCTCGGTCATGCTGCCCGAACCCGGCGCCGAACCCGTCGGCCTCGAACAGGCCGATGCGCAGACCTCGGCCGAGATCCGCAAACGCATGGACGAGATCGATCTGACCGATTCCGGTTCCATCGTGCGCTTTGGCACCACCGCGCAATCGGGTCTTCAGGAAATCAGCCAGAACATGCTGTCGGATGTGCGCAACAAGGATGTGGGTCCGGCCGGGGAAAGCCTGCGCGAGATCGTGACCACGATCCGTGGATTCTCGACCTCGGAACTGGATGTGCGGCGGTCCCGGTCGTGGTGGGAAAAGCTGCTGGGCCGTTCGGCGCCCTTCGCGAAATTCGTGGCCAACTACGAAAACGTCCAGACCCAGATCGACCGCGTGACCTCGGACCTGGAAGGGCACGAGCAGCGTTTGCTGAAAGACATCAAGGGGCTGGACCTGCTTTATGACCGGACGCTGAAATTCTATGACGAATTGGCGCTGTATATCGCGGCCGGCGAAGAAAAGCTGCGCGAACTGGACAGCCGGGTGATCCCGGCCAAAGATGCCGAGATGAACGCGGCGGGCGAGGCCGATCAGGTGATGGAGGCGCAGGAATTGCGCGATCTGCGTGCGATCCGCGACGATCTGGAACGCCGCGTCCACGATCTGAAACTGACCCGCCAGGTGACGATGCAGTCCCTGCCCTCGATCCGGCTGGTGCAGGAAAACGACAAGTCGCTGGTCACCAAGATCAACTCGACCCTGGTGAACACGGTGCCGCTTTGGGAAACCCAGCTTGCCCAGGCCGTTACCATCCAGCGCAGCGCCGAGGCCGCCCGCGCGGTCAAGGAAGCCAGCGACCTGACCAACGACCTGCTGACCCGCAATGCCGAAAACCTGCGCAGCGCCAACGCGGCGATCCGGACCGAGACCGAGCGCGGCGTCTTCGACATTGATGCGGTCAAGACCGCCAATGCCCAGCTGATCTCGACCATCGAGGACAGTCTTCGCATCGCCGACGAGGGCCGCGCCCGCCGGGCCGCCGCCGAAGAGGATCTGACCCGGATGGAGGGCGAATTGCGCGATGCCCTGTCGCAGGCCAGCGCGGCACGGCGCTCCGACGAGACCGCGCCCCCGGCCCGGAGCCCAAGGTCATGATTGATGCAGGCCGCCTCCTGCCGCGCCTGCGGCCCGTGCCAGGCCTTGTGGCGCTGGCGGTCCTGGCCGCCTGCGCCAAGGGCCCGGCGATCGGTCCGGCCCCGCCCCCGCCAAGGCCCGATAACATTCATCACGCCGCCGAAAGCGCCGATCAGGCAAGGCTGCGCAAGGCCCGTGCCCAGCGGAACCGCGCCGCGAACGAGGCTGCGGGTCAGGCCGTCCAGACCAGCGGCCGCAACAGCCGGCAGCAGCGCCTGGCCTACGCCGAGACCGAGGCGCGGCTGCTGTCCCAGGGCCGGCTGCGCCGCGACCGCATCCCGCAAGACGCGCCGATCGACGCCGAAAGCCTGACCCGCGATTTTCTTGCGATCGCGCTACGTGACGAATACAGCCGCGATGGCGGCAACCTGGTGGCCAGCGCCCGCATCGCGCCGCTGCGGCGATGGCAGGAACCGGTGGCGATGCAGGTCGAATTCGGTGCCTCGGCCGATGCTGCGACCCGCAGCCTGTATCGCACCGAGATCGGCCGCTATGCCGCGCGACTGTCCCGTATCAGCGGCCATCCGGTGCGGCTGACGGCCAGCGGCGGCAATTTCATCGTCCTCGTGCTCAGCGACGACGAGCGTCGCCGCATCGGCCCGCGCCTGGCGCGTCTGGTGCCCGGCATTCCCGAACGGGATATCCGGATCATCGAAAATCTGGATGACGACAATTTCTGCACCGCTTTCGCCTATGCCCAGGGCGCGGCCGCCGATTATTCCCGCGCCGTTGTGCTGATCCGCGCTGAATTGCCGCCGCTTCTGCGCGATTCCTGCCTCCACGAGGAACTGGCGCAGGGCATGGGCCTGTCCAATGACAGCCCCGATGCGCGGCCCTCGATCTTCAACGACGACGAGGAATTCGCGCTGCTGACCCGACACGACGAATTGCTGTTGCAGATTCTCTATGACCGCCGGCTCAGGCCCGGCATGACCGAGGCCGAAGCCGCCCCCATCGTCCGCCGGATCGCCGGTGAATTGCTTGGCGAAAGCGCCTGACAGGGCGGTGCCGCGCTTGCGCGGAACAGGCGCTTTGGCCCATGATTGACAGCGGCGCAGCGCCGCCAGGAGGCATATGATGGCGCTTTTCGACATCCTCGGCGGCGAATTCATCGAGATCATCGAATGGACCGACGACAGCCGCGACACCATGGTCTATCGCTTTCCGACCGTCGGCAAGGCGATCAAATACGGCGCGAAGCTGACCGTCCGCGAGGGGCAGTCCGCCGTCTTCGTGCATGAAGGCCAGCTTGCGGATGTCTTCGGACCCGGGCTTTATCTGCTGGAAACCAACAACATGCCGGTGCTGACGCGGCTTCAGCACTGGGACCATGGCTTCCGCAGCCCCTTCAAGTCCGAGATCTATTTCGTCAACACGACCCGCTTCAACGATCTGAAATGGGGCACACGGAACCCGGTCATCGCCCGCGACCCGGAATTCGGCCCGGTCCGGCTGCGCGCCTTCGGCACCTATTCCATGCGCGTGACCCAGCCTGCGCGCTTCATGTCCGAAATCGTCGGCACGGACGGCGAATTCACCCGTGACGAGATCAGCTTTCAGATCCGCAACGTGATCGCGCAGGAGTTTTCGCGCATGATCGCGGGATCAGGGATCCCGGTGCTGGATCTGGCGGCCAATACCGGCCAGTTGGGCAAGATGGTTGCCCGCGCGATCGAACCGGTGATCACCGCCTACGGCCTGTCGATCCCGGAATTCTACATCGAGAATATCAGCCTGCCCGAGGCGGTCGAAGCGATGCTGGACAAGCGCACCTCGATGGGGATCATCGGCGATCTGGACCGGTTCGGCCAATATGCGGCCTCCGAGGCGATGCTGAACGCCAGCCGCAATCCGGGCGGCGCGGGGGCGGGAATGGGCGCGGCGATGGGGGCCGCGATGGGCATGGGCATGGCCCGGCCCGGCCCTTGGGGGCCGCAGCCGCAGCCCGCGCCGCAACCCGCCGCCGCCGCCGTGCCGCCGCCCCTGCCCGACAGGCAGGTCGAAACGGTCTGGCACATCGCCGAGGGCGGGCAGGCGCAGGGCCCCTATGGGCGCGGCCATCTGGGCCGGCTGGTCTCGGAAGGCCGGTTCGGCCGCGACACGCTGGTCTGGACGCCCGGTCAGGACGGCTGGCTGCCCGCCGACGAGGTGCCTGAACTGGCACAGCTCTTTACCATGATGCCGCCGCCGTTGCCGGGCTGATCCGGGCGCCGATGCCGACCCCGCAGACCGAATATCGCTATCCCTGCGAAAATTGCGGCGCCAGCCTGCGATTCCGTCCCGGACAGCAGGTGCTTGTCTGCGATTATTGCGGCTACGAACAGCGCATCGGTGGCGGCGCCGCGCGCGCGCCGGCGCGCCAGTCGAAAGGCGGGGCCGAGGCCGAGGCCGCGATCCTCGCCAATCCCGAAACCGGCCGCGCGCTGCAATGGGACGCGGCGCACAAATCCCCCGATCTTCAGGAAGTGCCGCTGGATCGGGGTCTGCGACTGGACGCGGATTCCGCCATCGCGCAAGACGTGCGCACCCTGTCCTGTCCCAATTGCGGCGCCCGGTTCGAGATCTCGGGCGACAGCCATGCCGCCGTCTGCCCCTTCTGCGCCACGCCGGTGGTCACCGATACCGGCACCAGCCGCAGGATCAAGCCGCAGGGCGTCCTGCCCTTCGCGCTGACCGAGACACAGGCGCGCAAGGCGATGGAGGACTGGCTGGGCGGGCTGTGGTTCGCGCCCTCCGGTCTGACCGCCTATGCCCGGCGCGGTCGCCGGATGCGGGGCGTCTATCAGCCCTTCTGGACATTCGACGCCGATACCGTTTCGGCCTATTCCGGCCAGCGCGGCGACGCCTATTACGAAACGATCCATGTCACTCAAGAGATTGACGGCCGCCAGCAGCGCGTGCCCCGTCAGGTCCGCCGCATCCGCTGGCGCCCGGTTGGGGGCCGCGTGACGCGGCGCTTCAACGATGTTCTGGTGCTGGCCTCCGCCTCGCTTCCGCGCCGTTTCTCGGACGGGATGACGCCCTGGGATCTGTCGCATCTGCGTCCCTACAGCCCCGAATATCTGGCCGGTTTCGAGGCCGAGGGCTATACGATCCCGCTGGCGGACGGCCATGCCATCGCGCGCCAGGACATGGCAGGGGTCATCCTGAACGACGCCCGCCGCGATATCGGTGGCGATGAACAGCGCGTCGACCGGATCCAGACCGATTACGCGGCCGAGACCTTCAAGCATATCCTGCTGCCGGTCTGGGCCGCCGCCTATCGCTATAACGGCCGCAGCTTCCGCTTCGTGGTCAACGGCCAGTCCGGGCGGGTGATGGGTCAGCGGCCCTGGTCGGTCTGGAAGATCGCGGCCGCGATTCTTGCCGCTCTGGTTGCTCTGGCGGTTTTCCTGTATCTCGGTCAGGCAGGCGGTTATGTGTAGTTCGGCCGGGGTGCGGACGGATTGTCATACCGGGATGGTGAGGGGGCTGGAATGATCCTGTGCGCGGGCGAATCGCTGATCGACATGGTGCCCGAGAACGGCAATTTCCGCCCGCTGGCGGGCGGGGCGGTCTATAACACCACGGTCGCGCTTGGCCGTCTGGGTGAACCCACCGCCTATCTGTGGCCGATCAGCCGCGATCCCTTCGGCGAGGTGCTGCTGCGTCCGCTGCTGGAGGCCGGGGTCAATGTCGATCTGTGCCCGCGCACCGACCGGCTGACGACGCTGGCGCTGGTCACGCTGATCGGCGGCGATGCGCATTACGCCTTCTACGACGAGGGTTCCGCCGGCCGGATGCTGGCGCCCGAAGACATTCCCGCCCTGCCCGCCGATATCGAGGCGATCTTCGTGGGCGGGATCAGCCTTGTTCCCGATCCCTGCGGCGCCGCGATCGAGGCGCTGGTGGCGGCCAATCACCACGATCTGCCGGTGATGATCGACCCGAATATCCGCCCGTTCTTCATCCAGGATGCGGCTGCCTTTCGCGATCGCCTGTCCCGCCTGCTGCCCCTCGCCGATATCGTGAAATTGTCCTCGGATGATCTGGAATGGCTTCATCCCGGCCTTTCGTCCGAAGATGCCGCGCGCGAGGTTCTGCGAGGCGGAACCGGCATCGTGCTGCAAACCGGCGGCGCTTCGGGGGCGCGCGCTTTCTGGGCCGGCGAGACCGTCAGTGCCCCGGCCGTGCGCACCAATGTCGCCGACACGATCGGCGCGGGCGACACTTTCAACGCGGGCGTTCTGGCCAGCCTGCGCCGCCAGGGTGTGCTGACGAAGCAGGGCCTGGCATCGATCGGCCCCGGCCAGATCCGCGGCGCGCTGAGCCTTGGCGCGCAGGCCGCCGCGATCACCGTCTCGCGCGCCGGCGCGAATCCGCCCTGGGCACATGAAATGCCTGCCGAGGTCACCTACCCCTAGCCGGGGCTTGCGATGCCCGACGGCTCACGCGCCGTTTCCGCCAAGGGCAGAAGCGGCGCGTCGCGCATTTTCATCTGACGGCTTTCGGGCGATCCCCGTTCCCGCCGTTCCCCATCTTCGCGCGGCGGCAGAGCCGATCGCGGAAAGATCAGCCGCCAATCACGCGGCCAGACTTCCCGGCAAGCTTGGCGCGGTTCCAGAGCCGGTCCATCTCGGCCAGATCGCTGTCCTCGGGGCGGCGGCCCTCGGCGGCCAGGGCGGCCTCGATGGCGCGGAAACGGCGGGTGAATTTCGCATTGGCGCGGCGCAGGGTCCGTTCGGGGTCGATCTTCAGATGCCGCGCCAGATTGGCCATGACGAACAGAAGATCGCCGAATTCTTCCTCCATCGCCCCCGGGTCCGACAACTCTTGCGCCTCGACCAGTTCGGCGGTCTCCTCGGCGATCTTGGCCAGAACGTCGCCCGGACCGGGCCAGTCGAAACCCACCCGCGCGGCCCGGTTCTGCAACTTGATCGCGCGGGTCAGCGCCGGCAACCCCAGGGCTACGCCGTCCAGCGTCCCGCCTTCGGCCTTGCCGGCCCGCTCGGCGGCCTTGATCGCCTCCCAGTCCTGGACCTGCTGTTCGGCCGACTTGTCGCGGGATTCGTCGCCGAAGACATGCGGATGGCGGAACACCAGCTTGTCCGAGATGGCGGCCGCGCAATCGGCGAAATCGAACAATCCCGCCTCTTCCGCCATCCGGGCGTGAAAGACGACCTGCAGCAGCAGGTCGCCCAGTTCGCCCGGCAATTCGTCCCAGGCCTCGCGCTGGATCGCATCCTCGACCTCGTGCGCCTCTTCGATCGTATAGGGCGCGATCGAGGCGAAATCCTGCTGGATATCCCAGGGGCATCCGGTTTCGGGATCGCGCAGCGCGGCCATGATCCGCAGCAGGCGCAGGATCTCGGCCTGGGGATCGCGACGTCGCGAGGAGGAACTGGTATCGGCCATTGCTTTTCCCGGTCCGAGCGGTGCAGATGCCCCGACTGCCACAGAGAAAGGCGCAAGTCCACATGCCCGTGCTGAACCGCATCGCCGATTTCGCAGACCAGATGACCGCGTGGCGCCGCCACCTTCATCAGCATCCCGAACTGGGCTTCGACTGCCACATGACCGCCGCTTTCGTGGCCGCGCGACTGCGCGAATTCGGCGTGGACCAGATCCACGAGGGCATCGGCCGGAGCGGCATCGTGGCCATCATCGAAGGCCGGGGCGACGGGCCGACCATCGGATTGCGCGCCGACATGGACGCGCTGCCGATGGATGAGACGACCGGCTTGCCCCACGCCTCGCAGGTCGCCGGGCGGATGCATGCCTGTGGCCATGACGGCCATACGACGATGCTGCTGGGGGCGGCGAAATATCTGGCCGAGACCCGCAATTTCGGCGGCCGGGTGGCGCTGATCTTTCAGCCGGCCGAAGAGGATGGCGGCGGCGGCGACGCCATGGTCCGCGAGGGCATGATGGATCGCTTCGGGATCAGCCGCGTCTTTGCGATGCATAACAGCCCCGGACAGGAAACCGGCAGCTTCCAGACCACGCCGGGCCCGATCATGGCCGCGGTGGACCGCTTCGACATCCATGTGAAGGGACAGGGCGGCCATGGTGCGATGCCGCATCTGACCGCCGATCCGGTCGTCGCGGCTGTGGCCATCGTCAGCGCGATCCAGACGATTTCAAGCCGCAACCATTACGCGCTGGACGACCTGGCGCTGTCGGTGACGCAGATTCATACCGGCAGCGCGGATAACGTCGTGCCCGACGGCGCCTGGATCTGCGGAACCGTGCGCAGCTTCGAGCCGCATGTCCGCGACATGGTGCGCCGCCGTATGGCGCAGATCTGCGATGGTCAGGGCGCGGCCTATGACGTTTCGGTGACGCTGGACTATCAGCAGGGCTATCCGGCCACGGTGAACGATCCGCGCGAGACCGATTTCGCCGTCGCGGTCGCGCGCGAGATCGCCGGAGAGGCCAGGGTCATCGCCGATGCTGGCCGCGAGATGGGGGCCGAGGATTTCAGCTACATGCTGAACGCCCGTCCCGGATGCTATCTGTTTCTGGGCCAGGGCGAGGGGCCGGGGGTGCACAATCCCGGCTATGATTTCAACGACGAGATCGCGCCGGTCGGCGCCAGCTTCTTCGCCCGGCTGGTCGAGCGGGCGCAGCCGCCGGCGCGCTGATCGGAGCCGCGTTCGTCGGCCGGGGCCGCGCGGCGGAGGGCGGCGGACCGCACCGCGATGTCCGGACAGGAATGATGACCGGGCAGGATCGGCCCGGCAGATGCCCGCCATCGCGTCGAGCCGGAACGGAAGGCGGGCCGGGCGGGGCCCGGCCCGGTCGCTGCCGCTGGGCCTTGCGCCGCGCGTGCCGCGCGGGAGACGGCGCACGGCAGTGTGACGGGATCTGACCGGCCGCGACAGCGGCGCCCGAGGCAGTTTCTTGCCAAGGGCAGGCGGCGCGGATAGGTTGCGCGCCAATTCGCAAGGGCGGGGTCCGGGATTTCCGGGCCGGCCTTCCGATCGCTGACACCAATGTAAGGACGACACATGTTCGCAACCCCCGCTTTCGCTCAGGCTTCCGGCGCCGCCGGTTCGGGCGCCGCCTTCGCGCAGTTCATCCCGCTGATCCTGATCTTCGCGATCATGTATTTCCTGATGATCCGTCCGCAGCAGAAGCGCGTGAAACAGCACCGCGCCATGGTCGAGGCGCTGAAGAAAGGCGATCAGATCGTCACCCAGGGCGGCATCATCGGCAAGGTCGCCAGCATCCGCGACGACGATCTGGAAGTCGAGATCGCCCCGGGCGTGAAGGTGCGCGTGGTCCGCTCGACCATCTCGCAGGTGCTGGGCAAGACCGAACCGGTCGCCGCAAACAAATGATCCGCCAGACGCGAAAGGCGTAAGCCGCAATGCTTCAGATCGACCGATGGAAGCGCATCCTGATCATCGGGATCTGCCTTCTGGGACTGGCCTATGCCATGCCCAACCTGTTCTACAAGCGCGTCGAGGCCCATAACGACGCCATCACCACCATCGAGAAGACCGGTGCCAGCACTCCGGAACTGGATGCGGCCCGCGCCGGCTGGCCGGGCTGGCTGCCCAGCGGGCTGGTCAATCTGGGGCTCGATCTGCGCGGCGGTGCGTATCTTCTGGGCGAGGTCGAGGTGGCCCAGGTCTACAAGGCCCGCATGGACGCGCTGTGGCCCGAACTGCGCCGCGCGCTGGCCGACGAGCGCGCCACCATCGGCGCGGTTCGCCGCCTGGATTCGCCCGATGGCACGCTGAAGGTCTCGATCGGAAATCCCGACCAGATGGCCCGCGCGACAGAGATCGCGCGCGGCTTTTCCGATCCGGTCACCACGATCAGCGGCGCCGGGCAGCAAAGCCTTGCCATCACCGCCGAGGGCGGCGCGATGACGATCCGGTTGTCGGATGCCGAAAAGGCCGTCACCGATGACCGCACGATCCAGCAATCGCTGGAAATCATCCGCCGCCGCGTCGATGAGGTCGGCACCCGCGAACCCACCATCACCCGACAGGGCGAGGATCGGATCCTGATCCAGGTGCCGGGCATCGGCTCGGCGGCGGAACTGAAGGCGCTGATCGGGACCACGGCGAAACTGACCTTCAATTCGGTCGTGGCGACAGGCGGCAATGCTGACGCGCCGACCGATCCGGGGCAGATCGTGCTGCCGGATGCCGAACGCGAGGGTGTCTATTACACGCTCGAGGAAAGCCCCGTCGTGACCGGTGAAGAGCTGAACGACGCCCTGCCCTCGACCGACCAGAACGGGCTGCCCTCGGTCGATTTCCGCTTCAACCCCGGTGGCGCGCGCAAGTTCGGCGCCTATACCAGCGCCAATGTCGGCCAGCCCTTCGCCATCGTTCTGGACAATCAGGTGATCTCGGCCCCGGTGATCCGGCAGCCGATCACTACCGGTTCGGGGCAGATTTCCGGGTCGATGAATTTCGACGAGGCGAACCGCCTGGCGGTGCTGCTGCGCGCCGGCGCCCTGCCGGCCAAACTGACCTTTCTGGAAGAACGCACCGTCGGCCCCGAACTGGGACAGGACAGCATCGACGCGGGCAGGATCGCCTCGGCCGTGGGGTTTGTCGCGGTGATCGTGCTGATGATCGCCTCTTACGGGCTGTTCGGGGTGTTCGCGTCGCTGGCCCTTGCGGTCAACATGGGCCTGATCTTCGGCGTGCTGTCGATGATCGGGGCAACGCTGACGCTGCCCGGCATCGCGGGCATCGTGCTGACCATCGGCATGGCGGTGGACGCCAACGTGCTGGTCTTCGAACGCATCCGCGAAGAGATGAAAACCGCACGCGG
>NZ_DHXG01000063.1:39275-43186 GCF_002413585.1 Paracoccus sp. UBA5162 | reverse complement strand
GTGAACCACAGCGCGTAGGTCTGGCTGGTCTTCATCGGCGTGTAGTTGATGAAGACATATCCGCGTTCCTGGTCGATGGCGTGAAAAAGCGGGTTCCACCAGAAGTAGGGCAGCATGAAATTCGGCAGCACGTTGGCCACGAACATCTTGCCCGAGGCGAACATGTTGACGCGCTGATACAGGGTCGATGCGACGCCCGCGAATCGGGGCAGCCACGGCTTGATCGACAGGAACACCAGGCCGACCGCGCCGCCCGACATCCAGGCCACCAGAAGCATGGCCAGCGCGCCGACCGGACGCTCGATCTCGATCGGGGACAACAGCACGTGATAGAACCACAAGATGGTGATGATGCTGATGATCTGGCGATACAGCACCGCCAGAGCGGCCGCCGCGATCAGCACCGCCTGGTTCAAGGGCTCGTGTTTCAGCAATGCGCCTGCCCCGCCTGCCGTGGAGACGGCGTTGACCGCCCGGACATGGGTCATGAACAGGAAGATTCCCGACATCAGATAAAGCATGAAATCGCCGCGAAGGGGCGAGGTGCGGACGCCGACGACCAGGAAGATCAGCACGAAGGCCGCCATGAAGACAATGGCCTGGACGATGGTCATCAGCAGGCCGATGACGGCGTTGCGCTGTTCGTTGCGCAGATTGTAGACCGTCTGGTGATAGATCAGCGCCAGCGTGCCGCCGGCGGCCTGAAGCATGTTGCGGTTCTGTCGCTGAACGAACACCTTCGGGTCATGCTCCGTCATGAGGGGCGCGGCGCGCGGACAGTTTCGCCGACAGGCGCTTGCCCTGCCGGGTTTGCGCGATCATAAGAAGTCAGGCAGGTCCGGGCAATCGGCATGACCGGTCGAAAGGCCCGCTTTCGAAGGGAATCTGGATGCAATTTGATCTGTTGACCAGCGAAATGCGCCGTCTCGCCTTGCAGGCCGGGGCGAAGATCATGGAAATCTACGAAGCCGAGAATTTCGCCGTGCGCTCGAAATCGGACGATTCACCCGTGACCGAGGCCGACGAGGCCGCGGATGCGCTGATCTCGGCCGGTCTGCGCAGGGCGTTTCCGGACATCCCGGTCGTGACCGAGGAACAGGCCGCCACCCATGAACAGACGGCGCCGAGCTTCCTGATCGTCGATCCCCTGGACGGGACCAAGGAATTCGTGCAACGGCGCGGCGATTTCACCGTCAATATCGCCTATGTCCAGGACGGCATTCCGGTGCGCGGGGTCGTCTATGCCCCCGCCAAGGGGCGTCTGTTCTACACCACCGGCGACGGCCGGTCTGTCGAGGAACGCGGGCCCTTCGGCGAAAGTCCCGGCGCGACCGAGCCAGTCGGCGTCAACCCGACGCCGGACAATCGCGGTCTGATGGTGGTGGCCTCGAAATCGCATCGCGACGCGGCAACGGACAATTACATCGCCCGATACGCGCTGCGCGACATGACCAGCGCCGGATCGTCGCTGAAATTCTGTCTCGTGGCGACAGGCGAGGCGGATCTCTATCCGCGGCTGGGTCGGACGATGGAATGGGACACGGCGGCGGGCGACGCGGTGCTGCGCGGCGCCGGCGGCGAGGTGGTGCGTTTCGACGATCACACGCCGCTGGTCTATGGCAAACCCGGTTTTGAAAATCCGTTCTTCGTCGCCTTCGCGCCCGGCGTGCTGCTGGTCAAGGACTGAGATGTCGGTCGTCATCGTCATCCCGGCCCGCTTCGCCTCGACCCGCTATCCGGGCAAGCCGTTGGCCGAACTGACCGGTGCTTCGGGCCGCGCGCGCAGCCTGATCCGGCGCAGTTGGGATGCCGCCCGCGCCGTCGGCGGCATCGACCGCGTGGTTGTCGCCACCGATGACGACCGCATACGGGTCCATGCGGAGGGCTTCGGCGCCGAGGTGGTGATGACCGCCCCGGCCTGTCGCAACGGCACCGAACGCTGCGCCGAGGCGGTCGCGACGATGGGCATCTCGCCCGAGATCGTCGTCAACCTGCAGGGCGACGCGCCGCTGACCCCCGCCTGGTTTGTCGAGGAACTGGTCGCGGGCCTGCGCGCGGCCCCGCGATCCGATGTCGCGACGCCGGTGCTGCGCTGTTCGGGGCGGATGCGGGCCGAACTGATCGCCGATCGCCATGCCGGTCGCGTCGGCGGCACCACCGCCGTCTTCGGGCACGACATGCAGGCGCTGTATTTCTCGAAAGAGGTCATTCCTTTCGCGTCGGATGATGTCGGGCCCGACGCACCCAGTCCGGTCTTTCATCATGTCGGCGTCTACGCCTATCGCCCCGGCGCGCTGGCAGCCTATCCCGGATGGGACGAGGGTCGGCTGGAAAAGCTGGAAGGGCTGGAGCAGTTGCGTTTTCTGGAACGCGGCAGACAGATCCTGTGCGTCGAGGTGCAGGCGCGCGGCCGGCAATTCTGGGAACTCAACAACCCCCAGGACGTTTCGCGGTTGGAACGGATGATGTCCGATATGAAGATCGACTAGGCCGGGTCCGCCGGTTCGGGCCCGGGAACCCGGCAAGTGGCGGAAATGCGTCGAATGCGCACCGATGTCTTGGCGAGCCCTTGCCCGGGTTGCTAGGATGGCAGGTGTTGATGCTTGTGATTCCCCGGTGAAGTTGTCAGGTGCTGCTCAGGTCGGCGCGATGTCCGGCACAGTCTGAAGGAAAAGGTGCGATGGCGATGAAGCGTAAGGTGACCAAGGCGATTTTCCCGGTGGCGGGGCTGGGAACGCGCTTCTTGCCGGCAACCAAGAGCATCCCCAAGGAAATCATGACCCTGGTGGACCGGCCGTTGATCCAGTACGCGATCGACGAGGCTCGGGCCGCGGGCATTACCGAATTCATCTTCGTGACCTCTCGCGGGAAGGGCGCGCTGGAAGATTATTTCGATCATGCCCACGAACTGGAATCGAGCCTGAAGAAGGCGGGCAAGAATCATCTTCTGGACCTTCTGCGCACGACCAACATGGAATCGGGCGCCATCGCCTATATCCGTCAGCACAAGGCGCTTGGCCTCGGCCACGCGGTCTGGTGCGCACGCCGCCTTCTGGCCGATGATGAACCCTTCGCGGTGATCCTGACCGACGACGTCATCATGGGCGAACCGCCCTGCCTGCAGCAGATGATCGAGGCCTATGGCGAGACCGGCGGCAGCATGGTCGCCACGATGGAGGTCGCGCCCGAAAAAGCCGCGTCCTACGGCGTGCTTGATGTCAGCGAGGACATGGGCGCCATCGTCAAGGTGCGCGGCATGGTCGAAAAGCCGACCCCGGAGACCGCGCCATCGAACCTTGCGGTCATCGGGCGCTATATCCTTGCGCCGACGGTGATGCAGAACCTCAACAAGCTGAAGGCCGGTTCCGGCGGCGAGATCCAGCTGACCGACGCCATCGCTGATGAAATCGAAGCCGGGCGCGGCGTCTACGGTTTGCGATTCCGCGGCCAGCGGTTCGATTGCGGCTCGAAAGCGGGCTTCCTGCAGGCCACCGTCGCCTTCGGTCTGGACCGGGATGAGCTGAAAGAGGAATTCGCGGAATATCTGCACGACGTCATGTCGATGCGCCGCGCGGCGGAGTGACCGATGCCTGAAACGGTTCTCGTGACCGGCGGTGCCGGTTACATCGGCTCGCATGCCTGCAAGGCGCTGGCCACCGCCGGATATCGTCCGGTCGCGCTGGACAACCTTTCGACCGGCTGGCGTGACGCGGTGAAGTTCGGCCCGCTGGTCCAGGCCGATCTGATGGACCGCGCGGCCCTGGACGCGGCCTTCGCCGAGTATCGCCCGGTCGCGGTCATGCATTTCGCGGCGCTGAGCCAAGTGGGCGAGGCGATGAGCGAACCCGGCAGATACTGGCGAAACAATGTTGCCGGTTCGCTGAACCTGATCGAGGCGGCGGTCGCGGCGG
>NZ_DHXG01000063.1:1105-38860 GCF_002413585.1 Paracoccus sp. UBA5162 | reverse complement strand
GCCTATGGCGCCAGCAAGCGCGCGATCGAGGACATGTTGGCCGATTTCGGTGCGGCCCACGGGCTGCGGTCGGTGATCTTCCGCTATTTCAACGTCGCCGGTGCTGACCCCGATGCCGAAGTCGGCGAGTTTCACCGCCCCGAGACGCATCTGATCCCGCTGATCCTCGACGCTGTGGACGGACGGCGCGCCGCGCTGACCATCCACGGCACCGATTATCCGACCGATGACGGAACCTGCATCCGCGATTACGTCCATGTCATGGACCTGGTCGATGCCCATCTGGCCGGACTGGAATGGTTGCGGGCAGGCCGGGGCAGCCGGGTCTTCTGCCTGGGAACGGGCGCGGGCTTTTCCGTCCGCGAGGTGGTCGATGCGACCGGGCATGTCACCAACCGCGCCGTGCCGATGCAGCACGGACCGCGCCGGGGCGGCGACGCCGTCAAGCTGGTCTGCGGCAGCCAGCGCGCGCGGGACGAATTGGGCTGGAGGCCCGACCGCTCGACGATGAAGCAGATGATCGGCGATGCCTGGCGCTGGCACCAGAACGGCCGCTACGAGGGTTGATGGCGAAGGCGGCCCGACATGACGGGCGGGTGTGGCAGCTTTGGCTGCGCTATCGGCTTCGCTGGAAAAGACGGGAATTGTTGTGGCGTGCGATCCGGGCCGGTCGGCGGCTGAGCCCGGTGGCCGACCGCAGCGCCGGGATCCGGCGCGGCGATATCCTGTGTCTGGCCACGATCCGCAACGAGGCCGCGCGCCTGCCCCGGTTTCTGGCCCATTACCGCGGGCTTGGGGTCGCGCATTTCCTGATCGTGGACAATGACAGTGACGACGGCTCGGCCGAATTCCTGCGCATTCAGGGCGATGTCTCTCTGTGGCGCGCGCGCGGCAGCTATCGCGAGGCGCGCTTCGGGCTGGACTGGGTGAATGCGTTGCTGTTTCGCCACGGCCGCGGCCATTGGTGCGTGACCGCCGACGCCGACGAATTCCTGATCTATCCCGATTGGGAAGAACGCGATCTGCATGCGCTGACCGCGCATCTGGACGCGAGCGGCATCGAGGCGATGGGCGCGCTGATGCTGGATCTGTATCCGCAGGGCGCCCTGGGCCGGGCCGACGCGCCCGAGGATGCGCCATTGTGGCTGCGTCTGCCCTATTTCGATGGCGGTCCCTATCGCTGCCGGACGATCCAGCCCCGCCGCAACCGCTGGGTGCAGGGCGGCGCGCGCGAGCGGGCCTTTTTCGCGACCGATCCCGCCCGCAGCCCGACCCTGAACAAGCTGCCGCTGGTGCGCTGGCGGGCGGGGCGGGTCTATGTGAACTCGACCCATTCCATGTTGCCGCCGCGGCTGAACGACGCCTGGGACGGGCCGGGCGATCCACGCCTGTCGGGCGTGTTGCTGCACGGCAAGTTTTTGCCCGATATCCTCGCGCGCTCGGCCGAGGAACTGACCCGCCGCCAGCATTTCCGCGATCCCCATGCCTATGCGGCCTATCACCGGGCCATCACCGAGGCTCCGGTCCTCTGGCACGAAGGATCCCGCCGCTTTGCCGGATGGCGGCAATTGCTGGATCTGGGCCTGATGGGCGCGGGCGAATGGCTGTCGGGTGGTGAACGGCCTTGTCAAACGCGGTCCGAGGCATCATTGCAAGCAATAACAGACATCAACACCAGACAACCGGGCCGCCCGAACCAGCAATGAAATCGATCAGCCGCCTGCCGATTCCGGACCGCCTGCGCCGCAGGGCCGAGCGGCAATTGCTGATCGCACGGGCTTTTGGCCGGCGCCGCGTGCTGCGGGTCGATGCCGACCGGACGCCGCTGATCAACAGGCACGATATCCTGGCCTTCGTCACCCTGCGCAACGAACGGGTGCGGCTGCCCTATTTCCTGGATTATTATCGCGACCTGGGGGTCCAGCATTTCCTGATGGTGGACAATGGCAGTTCGGATGGCAGTGCCGACTACCTGCGCCGTCAGGATGACGTGTCGTTGTGGCGCACCAATGCCGGCTACAAGAAAGCCCGGTTCGGAATGGACTGGCTGGGCTGGCTGCTGATGCGATACGGCAACGGCCATTGGTGCCTGACCGTCGATCCCGACGAGTTTCTTGTCTATCCGCATTGCGACACGCGGCCTCTTTCGGCGCTGACAAGCTGGCTGGATTCGATCGGGCGCCGCGCATTCCCGGCGATGCTGCTGGACATGTATCCGTCCGGCGGAATCGAGGATCAGCCGTATCGAGAAGGACAGAACCCGTTCGAGATCGCCCGTTTCTTCGATCCGGCGAATTATGCCATCAGCAAGAACGACTATTTCGGCAATCTCTGGATCCAGGGCGGTCCGCGGATGCGCGCCTTCTTTCCGCAGAACCCGCTGGCAGGACCGGCGCTGAACAAGATTCCGCTGGTCAGATGGTATTGGCGCTATGCCTATGTCAGTTCGACCCACATGCTGCTGCCGCGCCGCCTGAACCAGGTTTTCGACGAGGAGGGCGGCGAGATGGAATCGGGCGTGCTGCTGCATGCCAAGTTCCTGTCCACATTGGTCGAAAAATCTGCCGAAGAGCTTGACCGCCACCAGCATTACGCCAATTCCCAGGAGTATCGCGCCTATAATGCCGGGATCGAACGGGGGCTTCGCCTGTGGTGCGAGGAATCGCGCGAATACGGCGATTGGCGCCAGCTCGAAGATCTGGGCCTGATCAGCCGGGGAAACTGGGCATGATGCCGGGATCGGTCAGGCTGGGGGTGCTGCTGCTGTGCCATGCCGATCTGGACATCGCCGCGCGGATGGCCCGGATCTGGGCCGAAGGCGGCGCGCAGGTCTGCATCCATATCGACGCCAATGTCCGAGACCGGCATGTCGAGTTGATGCGCGTCGCGCTGGCCGATCTGAAGCGCGTCGCCTTTTCCGCCCGGCGACATCGCTGCAAGTGGGGGGCCTTCAGCCTGGTTCGCGCGACGCAGGACACGGCGGCGCAATTGCTGGCCGATCATCCCGACCTGACCCATGTTTATCTGGCCTCGGGGGCCTGTCTGCCACTGCGACCGGTCCGCGATCTGATCGCCTTTCTGGCGGCCGATCCGGAGCGCGACCATATCGAAAGCGTCAGCGCCTGGGATGTCGGCTGGACCGTTGGCGGGTTGAACGAGGAACGTTTCACCCTGTATTTCCCGTTCGACTGGCGCCGCCGGCGCTGGCTTTTCGATCGCTGCGTGGCATGGCAGCGGCGGCGGGGGATCCACCGCAGATTGCCCCCCGGCCTGTCGCCGCATCTGGGTTCGCAATGGTGGTGCCTGACGGCGACGACGCTGCGGGCGATCCTGGATGATCCCGACCGGCCCCGGCACGACCGCTTTTTCCGCTATAGCTGGATCCCGGATGAAAGCTATTTCCAGACGCTGGCCCGCCGCCATTCGGTCCAGATCGAAAGCCGGTCGCTGACGCTGGCCAAGTTCGATCATGAGGGTCGCCCGTTCCAGCTTTATGATGATCATGGCCAGATGCTCGAGGAATCGAACTGTTTCGTGGCGCGCAAGCTGTGGTCTGGCTCGGCGGGGCTTCTGGCGCGCTTTCCGCGCCGGGGCGAGGGCGCGCCCGATGTCAGCCCGCCCCGGCCCGCCCGGTTCGAGCGGATGATCACCCGCACCGTCCAGCGCCGGGTCCTGGGCCGGCCCGGCCTCTACATGCAGAGCCGCTTTCCGCGCAAGGATGCCGAGAACGGCAAGACCTCGGCTCCTTATGCCGTATTTCAGGGTTTCAGCGACATTTTCCCGAATTTCGAATCCTGGCTTCAGGATCAGGTGGCGGCCGATGTCCACGGCCATCTGCTGGGACCAGAAACGGTCGAATTCCGCGGTCGTCCCGGCATCGGGCCAGGCGCCATATCGTCGCATGTCGCGGTGCGAGACCGCGATCCGCAGGGCTTCCTGACAGCGCTGATCCGGATCGCGCCGCGGATGCAGATTTTCCAATTCGGCCCGCGCGACAATCAGGCGCTGAACTGGTTCATGGCCACCGATCCCAACGCTTGTCTGTTCGTGGTGACCGGGGCCTGGATGATGCCGCTGATCGATTGCGCCATGCCGTTCGACGATGTTCGCCGGATCAGCGCCCATTTGCAAAAGGTCGAGCTGGCGCAGTTGAACGTGCTGAATTCGGTCTGGGTGAAGGCACGGGTGCAGGTTCATGACCTGACCGACTTTCTGGCCCGTCCGCGGGCAATCCTGGACGATGCGCTGCGCCAGGTCGATCCGCAGCACCGGGGTCTTCCGGCGGGCGATCTGCCGCCTGTCCGCGACACGACCGGGCTGCCTGCGCTGTTGCGCCGGCTGCGCAATTCCGGCCTGCGCCCCCGGCTTGCCGGCGAGGCCCTGCCGCAAAACGAGGTCGCCACCGGCGAAAGGAACGCAGCCGAATGACCGAACCCTTCCGCAGCTTCGTGATCTTCGCCGAGATGCGCACCGGCTCGAACCTGCTCGAGGCGACGCTGAACGCGGTAAAGAAGGTGACCTGCTTCGGCGAGGCGTTCAACCCCTACATGATGGGCTGGCCCGACAGGGACGAGTTGCAAGGCGTCACCCGCGACCAGCGCGAGGCCGATCCGATGGCGCTGCTGAAAAGGCTGTTGGACCGGCCGGGGCATCTGCCGGGCTTCCGCTATTTTCATGACCATGATCCGCGCGTCTTCGACGCGATCATGGACGATCCGCGCTGCGCCAAGATCGTGCTGACCCGCAACCCGCTGGACAGCTATGTCTCGACCCGGCTGGCCTGGGCCACGAACCAGTGGAAATTGAACGAGACAGAGACGCCGATCCCCGCCACGATCACCTATGACGGGGCCGAATTTCGCGAAACGCTGTCGGCGATCGAGGATTTCCAGCTTCGTGTTCAGAATCGGTTGCAGACCAGCGGCCAGACGGCATTCTGGCTGGGCTACGACGATCTGCGCGACAGCGGCGTGATGACCGGCCTTCTGCACTGGCTGGGGCGGACCGATCTGGACCGGGTCGAACCGGCCCGCGATCAGGTGCCGCAGAACCCCCGCGAACTGGCCGGCAAGGTCACGAATTTCGATGCGATGCAGGCCGATCTGGCCAGCCTGGACCCGTTCCTGCTGCGCAAGATCCCGAATTTCGAGCCGCGTCGAGGCCCTGCCGTCCCCAGCCTGATCGCGGTCGAGGCAGGCCGTGGCCTGATCTGCATGCCGGTCAGGGGCGGCCCCACCGGACCCGTGCAGGACTGGATGGCTTCGCTGGGACCGTTGACGCGCGATTTTACCCAGACGACTCTGCGGCAATGGAAACGGGGCCATCCCGGCCATCGCAGCTTCACCGTGCTGCGCCATCCGCTGCACCGAGCCTGGGACGCCTTCATGCAGCTTCTGGGTGACGCGCCGCCGCCCTTGCGGCAGGTGATGCGCGAGGTTCATCGCGTGCCGCTGCCAAGGGACGATGCCCTGATGGACCTGACGGATGACCGCCTCGCCGCGCTTTTTGCGGATTTCCTCGGATTTCTGAAGCGCAACCTGAACGGGCAGACGACGCTGCCCACGCATCCGAACTGGGCCAGCCAGTCCGAGGTCGTGGCCGGTTTCGCCCATTTCGCCGCGCCCGACATGGTGATCCGCGAGGATCGGATGGCAACCGATCTGGCCCATCTGGCCGACACCGCCGGTATCGTGGCGGCAACCTGCCCCCGGGCCGAGGACTGGCCCGCATTCCTGGATGACCCGGCGCTGGAACGGGCCGCGCATGCCGCCTATCTGCGCGACTACGCGACCTTCGGCTTTGCCGAACCGGCATAACCGGAACCGCCGCCCCGGCGGATGACCCTGCGCGACGCCGCTATCCTTTCAGGATCGCCGCCAGTTCCGCCTGTTTTTCCCGCACCAGCTCCGCATCGCCATCGGATTCGAGGTTCAGTCGCACCACCGGCTCGGTGTTCGACTTGCGCAGATTGAAGCGCCAGGTGCCGAAATCCAGCGACACGCCGTCAAGATCGTCGCGGCTGTCGGCCTTGTCCTCGTAGCGCCCGATCAGCCGGGCGATCGCGGCGTCGGGATCGTCGATGTGATAATTCGTCTCGCCCGAGGATGGATAAAGCCGCATCCGTTCCGACAGCAGTTCGGCCAGCGTCTGTCCCTTGCGCGACAGAAGTTCGATCATCAGCAGCCACGGAATCATGCCGCTGTCGCAATAATAGAAGTCGCGGAAATAATGATGCGCCGACATCTCGCCGCCATAGATCGCGCCGACATCACGCATCTTGCGCTTGATGAAGGCATGACCGGTCTTGCTGACCACGGCCTCGCCGCCCGCCTCCTCGATCATCGCGCGGGTGTTCATGATGACGCGGGGATCGTGGACGATCTTCTCGCCGGGCGACTTTTCCAGGAAGGCCGCGCCCAGCAGGCCCACGATATATTCGCCGGGAATGAATCGGCCGTTCTCGTCGAAAAAGAAGCAGCGGTCGAAATCGCCGTCCCAGGCCACGCCCAGATCGGCCTTTTCCTGTTTCATCTTCTCGACGGTCGGCGGCTGGTTCTCGGGCAGCAGCGGATTCGGGATGCCGTTGGGAAAGCTGCTGTCCACGTCATGGTGCATCCGCACGAACGTCAGTGGCGCGCCGCGGCGTTCCAGTTCGCTGGCGATCGCATCGAAGGTGGGTCCGGCGGTGCCGTTGCCCGCATTGACGACGATCTTCATCGGCCGCAGCGCCGAAATGTCCACGAAATCCGCCATCGCCCTGGCATATTCCGCGCGGGCATGGCTGAAATCGGTGACGCTGCCCTTTTTCGCCGCGGCAAAACGGCCCGACGTCGCCAGATCGACGATCGGCGGCAGTTCCGTTGCCGGATCCAGCGGCGCCGAACCGCGCCCGACGATCTTCATCCCGTTGTAGTTGATCGGATTATGCGACGCGGTCACCTCGATACCGCCATCCGTGTCTTGAAAGCCGGTGTGGAAATAGACCTCTTCCGTCCCCGCCAGTCCCAGATCCAGCACATCGGCGCCGCCATCTGTCAGCCCGTCGATCAGAGCCGCCGCCAGTTCCGGCGAGCTTTCGCGACTGTCGCGGCCGACCACGACGCACCTGGCCCGACGCGCCTCGGCGAAAGCCCGGCCGATCCTGTAGGCGACATCGGCGTCCAGGTTCTTGCCCAGTTCGCCGCGCACGTCATAGGCCTTGAAACAGGTGATCTCTCGCTTGCCCAGATTGGATTTGTCGGTCATCGGTTCCCCTCCTCCCTGCGCAGGGTCATTCATAGCGCTAGCAGCTTGGCATCAGAATTCAAGTCTGCGGCTGGTCCCTTGGCATCGGGTGACGCGGACCGCGAACGGCTTTAGAGAGGGCGAAACGCATATGAGGCTCAAATGGATGCAAAATCTCTGATCTCCGCCTATTTTCAGGCCTTCAATGACGGCCAGACCGACCGGATGCTGGATTTGCTGCATGAGGACATCGAACATCACGTCAATGAGGGCCGAATCCGCAAGGGCAAGGCGCTGTTTGCGGAATTCGGCCGCCACATGAGCCGTTCCTACCGCGAGACCCTGACCGACATGGTGATCTTCGCCAATGAGACGGGCGACCGTGCCGCTGCCGAATTCATGGTCAATGGCACCTATCTGAAGACCGATGAGGGCCTGCCAGAGGCGAAAGGTCAGACCTATCGCCTGCCGGCAGGGTCGTTCTTTTCCATTCGCGATGGCAGGATCGCGCGGGTGACCACCTACTACAACCTCGCCGATTGGGTGCAGCAGGTCAGCCGATGAGCGTTACCACCCGCGTCCTGACCGGAGAATCGCTGGCCGCCGCGCTGGATGATGTGGCCCGCCTGCGCATCGCCGTATTCCGCGACTGGCCCTATCTCTATGACGGGAATGCCGATTACGAACGCGATTACCTGCGTGCCTATCGGTCGCCGGGCGCCGTTGTCGTCGCGGCGATGGACGGTGCGCGCATCGTCGGTGCCGCGACGGGCGCGCCGATGACCGACCATGCCGAGGATTTTGCGACAGCCTTTGCGGACCGCCCGGAAAAGCTGTCGCGCATCTTCTATTGCGCCGAATCGGTGCTGCTGCCCGCCTATCGCGGGCGCGGGATCGGACACGCCTTTTTCGACGCGCGCGAGGCCCATGCCCGCGATCTGGGCCACGACTTTTCCGCCTTCTGCAGCGTGATCCGGCCGGCCGATCATCCGGCCCGCCCCGCAGACTATCGCCCGCTGGATGATTTCTGGCGCAAACGCGGCTATGCTCCGCTCGAGGGCGTGTTCGCGCGGTTTTCCTGGAAGGATCTGGGCCAGCCGCGCGAAACCGAAAAGAAACTGCAATTCTGGATGAGGCCATTGTGAAGATTGCCGCCGCCGCCTATCCGATCGACTGGCTTGACGATTTCGACGCCTACGAGACCAAGTTGACCCGCTGGGTCGCCGATGCCGAGGGCGCGGATCTGCTGGTCTTTCCAGAATACGGGGCGATGGAACTGGCCTCTCTCGGCGGGCGCAGCGTGGCGGGCGATCTGGAGGCATCGCTGCACGAGGTGGCGCGGCACGGCGATGCGGTCGCGGCCCTGCATGAACGCCTGACGGCGGAGTATGATTGCCATATCCTGGCGGCGTCCGGCCCCGCTTTCGAGGGTGGGCGGCCGACGAATCGCGCAGTGCTGTATGGACCGGGCGGACGGATCGGACATCAGGACAAGCAGATCATGACCCGGTTCGAGCGCGACGACTGGGATGTCGCCGGGGCTCCGGGCCTGCGGGTTTTCGATACAGCGCTTGGCCGGATCGGGGTGCTGATCTGCTATGACAGCGAATTTCCCCTGCTGGCCCGCCCGCTGGCCGAGGCGGGGATGGAATTGCTTCTGGTGCCGTCGTGTACCGACACGGTGGCGGGTTTTCACCGCGTCCGCATCGGCGCGATGGCACGAGCCCTGGAATGCCAGTGCGTCGTGGTTCACGCCCCGACCGTGGGCGACGTGGACTGGAACCCGGCGATAGACGTCAATCACGGGCGCGCCGCGATCTATGGCCCTCCGGATGGGTTCTGGCCCGAAACCGGCATCATCGCCGAAGGCGCGATGGATGAGCCCGGCTGGGTAATGGCCCGGATCGATCTGTCTCGCGTCGCCAGAAGCCGCGCCGACGGGGCGGTCCTGCCTTTCGCCCACTGGCCGGAATCGGAAAAATCGCGCCTCGTCTGAGACCTTTTCGCGTCATCTGGGCGCGAATTTACCAGGCGTTAATGAAAACTGCTTTAAATGGCGGCATCACAAGCCATATCTTGTGGTCATGCTTTATATCACAGACAAGATAACTATCGAGGAATGGGAGCTTTCGGAAAACTTCACCCGGTCGCAGGGACCGGGCGGGCAGAATGTGAACAAGGTCGAGACAGCGGTCGAGTTGCGGTTCGAGGCGGAGCGATCTCCCAACCTCGCCGATCCGGTCAAGCGGCGGCTGCAACGGCTTGCCGGACGACGCTGGACGCAGGACGGGGCAGTGGTGATCCTGGTGCAGGAAACCCGCTCGCAGGCGCGCAACCGCGAGATCGCGCGTGACCGGATGGCGGATCTGATCCGGCGCGCCAGCGTCGCGCCCAAGCGACGCATCGCCACCCGGCCGACATTGGGCAGCCAGCGGAGGCGGCTGAAGGCCAAGGCCAGTCGCGGGCAGGTGAAGGCGATGCGGGGAAAGGTGGAGACGGACGAGTGACGCTGCTGGGGAAATCGTTGCGGATGCTGGTCGGCAAGCGCCCGCCCGCCTTGCAGGTCGGCGCCCTGTGTCTTCGACCGCGGGACGGCAAGGTGCTGATGATCACCAGCCGCGGCACCGGGCGCTGGATCATTCCCAAAGGCTGGCCCATGCCGGGGCATTCGCTGGCCGGCGCGGCCGGTCGCGAAGCCTGGGAGGAAGCGGGCGCCGAGGGACGGACAGGCCATCGCGAACTGGGGCGCTACATCTATGACAAGGTGCAGGACAGCGGCTTTGCCGTGCCGGTCGAGGTCCATGTCTTTCCGCTGCATGTCGATCGGCTGAGTGATGTCTATCCCGAATCCGGCCAGCGGCATCGGGAATGGTTCGCGCCCGGGCGCGCCGCGCAACTGGTCGCCGAACCGGGCCTCGCTGCGATTCTGCGGGGTCTTGGTGCGGGCGCCGATGTGAAGACGGATACCGTCTTGCGCCCGCGCGGGAGCCGCTGATCCGGTGGCCGGTGTCATGTGGAGAACGCCGAGATGAGCGGACCCGGCCGCCCCTTTCACACATTGGACAAGGATCTGGGCCGGATCACCCATGTCGAGACGGCGCAGCTCTACGCCTTTCGGCCCGTCTGGCGACTGGGGCTGGCGGTGTTGGCGCTGGTTGCGCTGCTGATCCTGGCGATCGGGCTGACCGGGCGCGATGCGGGGGCGGTCGGCTTCGGCGCGGGACTGGTCGTGGCGGGCTGGCTGGGGCTGGCCATCGGCTCGAACGATGTGGCGAATTCGCTGGGTCCAGCCGTCGGCGCCGGTGCCATCGGCCTGCTGCCCGGCCTGGTCCTCGTTGCGCTGGCCCAGATCGCGGGGGCGTCGCTGGCGGGCGGTGCCGTCACCGACAGGCTGGCCAGTGGCATCTTTGATCCGGGGATGCTGGAAAGCGGGCTGAGGGCGCAGATGGCGATGCTGGCGGCGCTGATCGGGGCGGCCTGCTGGATCACGCTGGCGACCGGCATCGGCCTGCCGGTCAGCACCTCGCATTCCATCGTTGGCGGCCTTGCCGGGGCAGGAATCGCCGCGCTTGGCGCGTCGTCGCTGGATTGGCCGTCCCTGGCGATGATCGCGCTGGTCTGGATCATCGCGCCGGTGGTCTCGGGGGCGCTGGCGGCGGCGGTATTGATCTTGCTGCGGATCAAGGTGATGGTGGCCGCGGATCGGGTCGCGGCGGCGCAAATCTGGCTGCCGCCGCTGGTCGGCGTGATGAGCGGATTGTTCGTCACGTATCTTGGCCTGCTGGCCTCGATCGCGACCACCGGGATGTTGCTGGCCGGGCTGATCGCCGGATTGCTGGCCGATCGCCTGATGCGGCGGCATCTGCGGTCGGCCTTCGTGCTGCGCGGCGAGAAGCCCAGCAGCAAAAGGCTGTTCCGGCCGCCGCTGCTGGCTGCGGTGGTGCCGCTGGCCTTCGCGCATGGTGCGAATGATGTCGGCAATGTCGCCGGGCCGCTGACCGTGATCGTGACCGCGCGCGGCGGTGAGGCCGGGGGCCAGGTTTCGCTGGTCGCCATCCTTCTGGCCGCTTTTGCCATCGCGGTGGGCACGCTGTTTTTCGGGCGCAGGCTGGTGCGGATGGTCGGCAGCGGCATCACGCGGCTGAACGCGGGCCGTGCCTTCTGCGTCTCGCTGTCCACGGCGGCGACGGTTCTGGCGGCATCCTGGGCAGGGCTGCCGGTCTCGACCACCCATATCGCCGTCGGCGGCATTTTCGGCGTCGGTTTCGCGCGTGAATGGCTGGACCGCCGGCAAAGGCGCCAGCGCGAGGTCATGCCGGCGGAAGAGGCGCGGCGGCGCCGGCTGATCCGGCGCAGCCACGTCGCGACGATCACGACCGCCTGGCTGGTGACGGTGCCGCTGACCGCGCTGATGGGCTGGCTGGCCTGCGTGCTGATCCTTGCCGCGACGCCGGGCTGAAAGGGCCGCTAGACGACCACGTCCAGCAGCGCCTGATGTCCGACGTCGAAGACGCGCTTGTAGCGTTCGATCTCGGCCGCCGGGCCCATCGCCTTGGCAGGGTTGTCCGACAGCTTGACCGTGGGCCGTCCATCCGCAGCGACCGCCTTGCAGACCAGGCTGAACGGTGCCAGCCCGTCGCCCGGCACGAAGCCGCGAAAATCGTTGGTCAGCAACGTGCCCCAGCCAAAGCTGACCTTGACCCGGCCGTGAAATTGTCGATGCAGCGCCACGATCCTGTCCACATCCAGCCCATCCGAGAAGATGATCAGCTTCTGCCGAGGATCCTCGCCCCGGTCCCGCCACCAGCGGATCGCGGCCTCGGCGCCCTCGGCCGGTGCGCCGCTGTCGATGCGGATCCCGGTCCAGCCCGCCAGCCAGTCGGGCGCGTGTTTCAGAAAACCCTCGGTGCCATAGGTGTCGGGCAGGATGATGCGCAGATTGCCCTCGTGTTCCTCATGCCAGTCGGCCAGCACCTCGTAGGGGGCCTGCCGCAACTCGGCGTCGCTGTCGGCCAGCGCGGCATAGATCATCGGCAATTCGTGCGCATTGGTGCCGATTGCCTCGATGTCGCGCCGCATGGCGATGAGACAGTTCGAGGTGCCGGTGAACCGTTCGCCCAGCCCCTCGATCATCGCCTGGACGCACCAGTCCTGCCACAGGAAGCTGTGCCTGCGCCGCGTGCCGAAATCGGCGATGCGCAGATCGGTCAACTGGCGCAGGGTCTGGACCTTTTCCCACAGCCGGGTCATGGCGCGGGCATAGAGAACCTGCAATTCGAACCGCCCCATGTCCTTCAGCACGGCGCGCGAGCGAAGTTCCATCAGGATGGCAAGGGCGGGGATTTCCCACAGCATGACCTGCGGCCAGGTGCCTTCAAAGGTCAGCTCGTACTGGCCCTTGCGCTTTTCAAGCTGGTAGGGCGGCAGGCGCAGCCCTTCGAGGAATTCCATGAAATCGGGGCGAAACATCTGTCGCTTGCCGTAGAAGGTGTTGCCACGCAGCCACGTGCTTTCGCCGCGCGACAGGCTGAGGCTGCGCACATGGTCCAGCTGCTCGCGCAATTCGCCCTCGTCGATCAGTTCGGCCAGGCGGACGGTCTTCGTGCGGTTGATCAGGCTGAAGGTGACGCTGGTATCGGGCCGATTGCGAAAGATCGACTGGCACATCAGCAGCTTGTAGAAATCGGTGTCGATCAGCGACCGGACAATCGGGTCGATCTTCCATTTGTGGTTATAGACGCGCGAGGCGATATCGACCATGACAAGTCCCCCTGTAGCATGTCATTCGTGCCCCGAAAGACGCGGCCGCCGCAAGGCCGGGAAACGGGAAAGACGGCATCGCCCCGGCCCGTGCCGGTCTGAACCCATCCTGGGGCCGGCGGTGGCAGGAGGATGAGGGGTCAGGTCAGGGTCACGCCGGCCGCGCGCATGGCCTGTTGGGCCGCGCCCTTGCTGCCGTCCAGGTCGATGGCGCGGGTTGCGGATTCGATCACGCGGGCGGCAAAGCCCAGCTTCGCGGCGTCGATGGCGCTCCAGGCGACGCAGAAATCATGGGCAAGGCCCACGAAGGTCAGTTCCGTCAGGCCGCGTTCGCGCAGATAGCCGGCCAGCCCGGTCGGGGTCTTGTGGTCGTTCTCGAAAAACGCCGAATAGCTGTCGATGCTGGCGCGAAACCCCTTGCGGATGATCATGTCCGCCCGCGACACGTCGAGGCCGGGCACGAAATCCGCCCCGGTGCCGCCGATGACGCAGTGCCTGGGCCAAAGGACCTGCGGCCCATAGGGCATCTGGACCAGACTGAAAGGGTCGGCCCCCGGATGGTTGTCGGCAAAGCTGGCATGTCCGGCCGGATGCCAGTCCTGGGTCAGCACCACCGCGTCGAAATCATCCATCATCGCGTTGATCGTCCGGGCAAGTTCATCGCCGCCGGCGACCGCCAGCGCGCCGCCCGGGCAGAAGTCGTTTTGCAGATCGATGACGATCAGGGCCTTCGGCATCGGCGGCCTCCTTTGCGGTTCGTCCATGGGTAGAAAGCGGCGGCGCCTGCGTCAATGGCTTGCCATGACCGCTCCGCCTGGCTTATGCCGCGCCCATGCCGATTGTCGCCGCCCTCTATCAATTCACCCGGCTCGCGGATCCAGCCGCGTTGCGTGCGCCGTTGCTGGCCCTGTGCGAGGCGCAGGGTATTCGCGGCACCCTGCTTCTGGCGCCCGAGGGGATCAACGGCACCCTCGCCGGCGAACGCGAGGGCATCGACACGGTGCAGACCCATATCCGCGCCTTGCCGGGCTGCGCCGGGCTGGACTGGAAGGAAAGCCGGGCCAGGGCCATGCCCTTTGGCCGCATGAAGGTGCGCCTGAAGCGCGAGATCGTGACCATGGGTCAGCCCGAGGTGGATCCGGGTTCGGCGGTCGGGCGCTATGTCGCGCCATGCGACTGGAACGCGCTGATCGCCGCATCCGACGTCGTCGTGATCGATACCCGCAACGATTACGAGACGGCCATCGGCACCTTCGAGGGCGCCGTGGATCCTCAAACACGTTCTTTCCGCGACTTTCCGGCGTGGTGGCAGGCCAATGCGCATCGTTTCGAAGGCAAGCGGATCGCGATGTTCTGCACCGGCGGCATCCGCTGCGAGAAATCCACGAATTACCTGCTGTCCCAGGGCGTCGAGAATGTCTTCCACCTCAGGGGCGGTATCCTGAAATATCTCGAAGACGTGCCCGAGCCTGACAGCCTGTGGCGCGGCGAATGTTTCGTCTTCGACCGGCGCGTCAGCCTGGGCCACGGCCTGAAGCAGGGGCGATACGGATTGTGCCACGCCTGCCGCCGCCCGCTGGCGCCCGGCGACCGCGCAAGGCCGGACTACGAGGAAGGCGTCTCGTGCCATCGCTGCGCGGATGAATATGACGACGCCGACCGCGCGCGATTCCGCGAACGCCAGCGGCAATTCGATCTGGCACGCCACAGGAACGCGGGATGAGCCGCTGTTCCCTTTTCCGGCAATCGCTGGCAGCCATTGGCATACCGGGAATTGCGGACGACCGGATCGTTGACCCGGACCCGCTGCGGGCAGGGCGCTGAGATGTCGGAACGCGCGATCGGTGATCTTCTGGATCTTCTGGGCCGGTTGCTGATCGCGGTCCTTTTCGCGGGCGGGGCGATCCAGAAACTGACCGATCCGGCGGCCGTCCAGCAATTGCTGGATCTCGCGGGGTTGCCGGGCGTTCTGGTCTGGCCGCTGGCGGCGATGAATCTGGCCGCGGCCCTTGGTCTGTTGCTGGGGCCGAAGGTGACCTGGTGGGCGCTGCTGCTTGCCGCCTATTGCATCGCGACAAGCTGGTTCCACTGGCAGTTGCGGGCCGATCCCTGGCAGGTGACGATCGTGGTCAAGAACTGGTCCATCGCGGGCGGGCTGCTGATCCTGGCGGCCAACGGTCCACGCCGCTTCGTGATCTGGCGATAGCGCGGCTCAGCGCGTCTGGCCCAGCCCGCCGGCGGCGATGGCAGCCATGTTCAGGATGTCGTTCACGGTCGAGTTGGTGGAACAGATCTGGATCGGCTTCGGCACGCCTGTCAGGATCGGCCCGATCACCGTCGCGCCCGCCATTTCCTGCATCAGCTTGACGCTGATCGAGGCCGAATGCCGCGCCGGCACGACCAGCACATTCGCGGGTCCGGTCAGGCGGCTGAACGGATAGCGCGCGGCGGCATCCATGTTCAGCGCCACGTCCACGGTCATCTCGCCCTCGTATTCGAAATCGACGCCGCGTGCGTCCAGCACCTCGGGCGCCTCGGCCATCTTGATCGCGCGTTCGCTGATCGGATAGCCGAAATTCGAGAAGGACAGGAAGGCCACGCGCGGATCGAGGCCCAGCCCCCGCGCCACATGCGCGCCGCGGGTGGCGATATCGGCCAGGTCCTCGGCCTCGGGCCATTCATGGACCAGCGTGTCGCCGATCAGCACCACCCGACCCTTGTGCAGAACGCCGGTAATGCCCACCGCGCCATCCTGCGGACGCAGGTCGAAGACCTGCCCGATCTGGGCCAGGACATGCGCGTTCTTGCGCGTGGCGCCGGTCACCAGCCCGTCGCCGTGGCCATGCGCCAGCATCAGCGCGGCAAAGACGTGGCGGTCGCGATTGGCCAGTTTCAGCACGTCCTCGCGGTCCACGCCCTTGCGTTGCAGGCGCGCATAGAGGAAGTCGTGATAGGCATCCAGGTGGCGCGTGTTGCCGGCATTGACGACCGCGATCTCGCGCACCGCATCGACGAGGCCGGCGGCTTCCAGCTTTTCGCGCACGTCGGCCTCGCGGCCCACGACCAGCGCCTGACCCATCCCGCCACGCTGCCAGGCCACGGCGGCGCGCAGCACGCGGGGATCATCGCCCTCGGCAAAGATCATCCGCGCCTGTTTCCTTCTGGCACGGGCATGAATGCCCTGCAGGATCGCCGCAGTCGGGTCCATCCGGGCCTGCAGCGCCTGGATATAGCCCTCCATGTCGATGATCGGGCGCCGCGCGACGCCGGTATCCATGCCGGCCTTGGCGACGGCAGGCGGCACCACATGGATCAGGCGCGGATCGAAGGGCGTCGGGATGATGTAGTCGCGGCCGAATTGCAGCTTGAGGCCATAGGCCACGGCCACCTCGTCGGGCACGTCCTCGCGCGCCAGCCGCGCCAGCGCCTCGGCGCAGGCGATCTTCATCTCGTCGTTGATCGCGCGGGCGTGAATGTCCAGCGCGCCGCGGAACAGATAGGGGAAACCCAGCACGTTGTTGACCTGGTTGGGATAATCGCTGCGACCGGTGGCGATGATGGCGTCGGGGCGAACGGCGCGGGCATCCTCGGGGGTGATTTCGGGGTCGGGATTGGCCATCGCGAAGATGACCGGATTGTCGGCCATGCCGGCGACCATGTCCTGCGTCACCGCGCCCCTGGCGCTGACGCCCAGAAACACGTCCGCGCCCTTCATCGCATCCTCCAGGCTCCGCGCCTCGGTCTGGACCGCATGGGCCGATTTCCACTGGTTCATGCCCTCGGTCCGGCCCTGCCAGATTACCCCCTTGGTGTCGCACATCAGGCAGTTCTCGTGCCGCGCGCCCATGGATTTCAGCAATTCCAGGCAGGCGATCCCGGCGGCGCCAGCGCCGTTCAGCACGATCCGCACATCCTCGATCCGCTTGCCCGACAATTCCAGTGCGTTGATCAGGCCCGCCGCGCAGATCACCGCCGTTCCGTGCTGGTCGTCATGGAAGACCGGGATGTCCATGATCTCTTTCAGCCGGCTTTCGATGATGAAACATTCCGGGGCCTTGATGTCTTCCAGGTTGATGCCGCCGAAGGTCGGTCCCATCAGCCGCACGGCATTGATGAATTCGTCCGGATCCTCGGTATCCAGTTCGATGTCGATGGCATTCACGTCGGCAAAGCGCTTGAACAGCACCGCCTTGCCCTCCATCACCGGCTTGCTGGCCAGCGCACCCAGGTTTCCCATCCCCAAAATCGCCGTCCCGTTCGAGATGACGGCGACCATGTTGCCCTTGGTGGTGTAGTCATAGGCCGTCTCGGGGTGGTCGGCGATGGCCTGCACCGGCACGGCGACGCCGGGCGAATAGGCCAGCGACAGATCGCGTTGCGTCGTCATCGGGGTCGAGGCGACGATGTCGTATTTGCCCGGATAAGGCTCCATGTGATAGGCCAGCGCCTCTTCCGGCGTGATCCGGCTGCGGCGTGTCTTGTCGCTCATGGTGTTCCCCTTCCGTCGCGGCGTCGAACCTGATTACAGCGGCCGGGCTCTCGTCTCAATCTGTTCGGACGGCCCGCCATCGTGTTGACACGCTGTCAAGACCCGCCATTGTCGGGCGGTGTATCTGACGGGGACAAGTCTTGGCTAGGAAAATCATCGTTCATATTGGGCAGCCGAAAACCGGCACGACCAGTTTGCAGGCTGCTCTTCTCAAAGGACAAAAGCATCTCCTCGATCAGGGGATTCTGTATCCGACGCCACTTTTTTCCATCAACCACGGCGCTCTGGTTCTGCCTTTCAGGCAGGAGGTTCAGCGTTCCATGATGAGATTTGTTGGAACAGATATCCGGGAGGCGAGAAGAAGAGGTCGCATCTACTGGAGGAGTGTCGTCGAAGAGGCCGCCATGCACGACGTTGGCACCGTCATAATTTCCAGCGAATTCATTTGGGGGTTGAGACATCTGCCAAAATTCTATGAAAATTTGCAAACGGCCTTTGGAAGCGAAGCAGCGATCGAACTGATGGCCTATCTTCGCACCCCGTCCCAACATTATATCTCGGCGGCGCAACAGAAGCTGAAGATGGATCACCGATTGCCGATCTTCAGATATAGCCGCCTGAAACGGCTCAAGGAGGTTTCGGATATTGCTCCGCTGAAACTTGGCAAGTTTTCACGCGATGCGCTGCATGAAGGCGATATTTTGTCTGACTTCTGCTTGAGATATAATATAAAAACGGCCAATCTGCGCCACCGTAAAAAAGAGGCAAACACGACGATTTCGGCCGAAGGGATGATCCTTCTGCAAACATATCGGCGTAGAAATCATTCCGAAAGGGGCGATATGCCGACCGATGACACTAATCGGCTGTTGAATGCGATCGCTCGGGAAGAGGCGGCGAACCCCGGAATCTATACGCGCCCGAAACTCCGACCGGAATTCGCGCAATATCTCGACCGGGATTGTCAGACATTCGCGTGGCTTCGGAAGGCACACGGCATCGACTTGCATCAAGATCATGGCGTCGCGGAGGGCATGATGCGCGACGTGGCCGAGGCCGAAGACGTATCGGAACTGGTCGGTTTCGATCCCGATGCGTTGCACCGCCTGCGGCAGGCGGTGCTGTCGTGACGGCGGGATCGGGCGTCCCAAGTCTCCGAATCTCGAAAATTACAGCGAGACCTTCACGAAACTGTCGCGCAGGGCGGCGGACCAGGCGGCGCTCATTTCCATGAAGTCCTGATCGCCCTCCAGGATCCGGCGTCTGGCCGAGATCGTGCAGGCATCCTTTTCGATGATCGCCAGATCCAGCGGCATCCCGACCGACAGGTTCGAGCGCAGCGTCGAATCCATCGACAGCAGCACCGCCTTTTGCGCGTCGCCCAGGCTGGTCGCCGGCGTCACCACGCGGTCCAGGATCGGCTTGCCGTATTTGTGTTCGCCGATTTGCAGGAAGGGCGTGTCTTCGGTCGCCTCGATGAAATTGCCCTCGGGATAGATCAGGAACATCCGCATGTCGCCGCCCTTGCGCTGGCCCGCGACGATCATGCTGGCGCTGGCCTGCTGGCGCAGGTCGCGGCATTGTTCGGCGATCTCGCGCCGCGTGCGCGCCAGCGTGTCGCCGATGATCGTGGCGACCTGCAACATCGTCGGCGCCTTCAGGATCGAGGTCGTCTCATCGGCCATCTCGTCCTCGATCGCCTCGTCCAGACGTGCCAACGCCGTCTGGGTCACCGACAGCGATCCGGCGGTCATGATCGCCACGACACGCTCGCCCGGCTCCTCGAAGAAGAACATCTTGCGATAGCAGGCGATGTTGTCCAGCCCGGCATTGGTGCGCGTGTCCGACAGCAGGACCAGCCCGGCATTGAGTTTGAGACCGACACAATAGGTCATGGGAAGCAGCTACCCCGGAATTTCTGGCCGCATCCTAGGCGGGACCGGCAGGGGCCGCAATCGCCCGTCGCGCCGCGTCCGGGCACTGATGCATGACAGCCGCACGACATGTCGCGGCGATGGCTCGCATCCAGCGCCAAAAACGCGCATGATCGCCTGGTGCAACCCGATCGGAGCCCGTCATGTCCCTGTTCGCCCTGACCCGCCGTCACTTCCTGCAAGCCTCGACCGCCGGGATCGGCGCGGCGATGCTGCATCCTTTCGCGGCCCGCGCTTCGGCCGGGCAGGCCCATCTGCGGATCATGGAGACCACCGATCTGCATGTCCATGTCTGGCCCTATGACTACTATGCCGACAAGCCGGTCGATACCGTCGGCGCGGCGCGAACGGCGGCGTTGATCCGGGCAGTGCGGGACGAGGCGGGCAATTCGGTGCTGCTGGACAACGGCGATATCCTGCAAGGCAACCCGATGGGCGATTATGTCGCCTATGAACGCGGGATGAAGCCCGACGAGATGCATCCCATCATCACCGCCATGAACGAAGTCGGCGTCGAGGCGGGAACGCTGGGCAACCACGAATTCAATTACGGGCTCGATTTCCTGAAGAACGCGCTGGCAGGGGCGGGCTTTCCCGTCGTCTGCGCCAATGTCGCGACCCGGGCGGACGAGGATCCCGCCGCCGATGACACCCTGGTCCCGCCCTATGTGGTTCTGGACCGCGAACTGACGGATGGCGCCGGGCAGCCGCATCCGATCCGGCTGGGCATCATCGGCTTCGTCCCGCCCCAGATCATGCAATGGGATCGCAAGCATCTGGAGGGCAGGGTGACCGCCCGCGACATCGTCGAGGCAGCGCGGGCCTGGGTGCCGAAGCTGCGCGGCGAGGGTGTCGATCTGGTCGTCGCGCTGTGCCATTCCGGCATCGGCGCGGCCACGCACGAGCCGGGGATGGAAAACGCCGCCATTCCGCTGGCCGGCGTCGAGGGCATCGACGTGATCCTGACCGGCCATCAGCACCTGGTCTTTCCCGGCCCCGATTTCGAAGACACCGAAGGCGTGGACATCGCCGCCGGCACCATCGCCGGCAAACCCGGGGTGATGGCGGGGTTCTGGGGGTCGCATATGGGTCTGGTCGATCTGCTGCTGGAACGGCAGGGCGACGGCTGGGCGGTGATCGAACACAGTGTCGAGGCGCGGCCCATCTATCAACGCGACACGGATCGCAAAGTCGTGGCGCTGGTCGAAAGCGTGGCGGCGATCGAGGACAGCGTCGCGGCCGAACATCAGGCAACGCTGGACTACGTCCGCCGTGCGGTGGGCAAGACCTCGGCCCCGCTTTACAGCTATTTCGCGCTGGTGGCGGACGATCCCTCGGTCCAGATCGTCGCGAATGCGCAAGAATGGTATATCCGGCAGATGATGGCGGGAACCGAATATGAGGGTCTGCCGATCCTGTCCGCCGCCGCACCCTTCAAGGCCGGCGGCCGTGGCGGCCCGGATTACTACACCGACGTGCCCAGCGGCGATATCGCGATCAGGAATGTCGCCGATCTCTATCTCTATCCAAACACGATCCGGGCGGTGCAGGTGACCGGCGCCCAGGTCAGGGATTGGCTGGAACGCAGCGCGGGCATGTTCAACCGGATCAGGCCCGGCCAGCCTGACCAGATGTTGCTGAACCCCGAGTTTCCCAGCTACAATTTCGACGTGATCGACGGCGTGACCTATCGCATCGACCTGTCGCAGCCCTCGAAATATGACAGTGACGGAAAGATCGCCGACGAGGGCGCGGCGCGCATAGTCGATCTGGCCTTCGCGGGGCAGCCGATCGACCCGCAGGCCGAATTCATCGTCGCCACGAACAATTACCGTGCCGGCGGCGGCGGAAATTTTCCCGGCAATGACGGCTCGACCATCGTATTCGAGGGCCCGGACACGAACCGCGACATCATCGTGCGCTACATCGTCGAGCAGGGCACCATCGACCCCGAGGCCGACGGCAACTGGTCTTTCGCCCCGCTGGAGGGCGCGACGGTGCTGTTCGATACCGGCCCCGAAGCCGCGCGCTACCTCGACGAGATCAAAGGCGTTGCCATAGAAGCGGTGGGCGATGGCGAGAACGGCTTCGCGCGCTATCGCATCACGCTGTAGGGTCAGGTGTCCGATCCGGCGGCGGGGGGCGCGGCCCCCCGGTCGCTGACGCGACTCCCCCCGAGGTATTTTTAAAGAGCGCGAGGGGTGGACGCAGGCTTCTCGCGCTCTTTGCAATTACCTGCGGGGGTGAATTGGCCGCAGGCCAGGAGGGGGCCGGCGAGGCCCCTTCGTCGCGAGGCGCCATGACGTTGCGGTTTTCCGAAGTGCCAAGGCGTGTTTCAGCTTTGCGTCTGGCTCTGGCTCTGGCCTTGCAGTGTCTCGATGTCCTCGACGCGGACCGCGACGTCCAGCTTTTCGACTCCCCGGCCGATGGCGATGCCCCGGATCGGCGCCGCATCGGCCGCGTCAAGGCCCGAGGCCAGCCGGACATAGCGTTCGTCCGGGCAGCAGGCATTGGCCGCATCGAAGCCGACCCATCCCAAACGCTCGACATGGATTTCGGCCCAGGCATGGGCCGCTTCCTGGGATTGGCCGTCCTCGGTCACGTGCAGGTAGCCCGAGACATATCGCCCCGGCAACCCGCGGATCCGCGCCAGCGCGATCAGGGCATGGGTATGGTCCTGGCAGACGCCCTGCCCCAGCTTCAGCGCCTCGGCGGCCGTTGTCTGGGTCCGGGTCACGCCGGGACGATAGGCGATGGCCTCGCCGACCGCCGCCGACAATCTGTGCGCCAGATCCAGGTTGTCCGCGGCCTCGGTCACGCTGTCGGCCAGTTGCCGCAGGCCGTCATCGGCCCGTGTCGTTCCGGTGTCGCGCAGATAGGCCATCGGGTGGATCATCTCGCGATGGCCGCGCAACACGCCGGCGGTATCGCGGGTCTCGACCCGGCCCGCGATCTTCACGATCACCTCCTGCGCGGGGCCGCGCACGGCCCAGCCCTCGATCCAGTCTCCGGCACCGTCGCGAAAGCTGGGCCCCTTGACGCCGCCGCTTACCTCGATGCGCCAGTCATGGGCCTTCTGCCCCTCGAAGACCGAGGGAGTCAGTCGCAGGCTCTGGACGAAGTTGCGGATCGGGTGGTCATAGCGATAGACGGTTTCATGAAGGATTCCGAGTTTCATCCGCCTACGAGCCTCCCAGCAGGTAATCTTCGTGCACGCGCATCGAGATGACTCCGATCTCGGCGATGAACCATGACAGGAATTCGTGCAGCCCCTCATCGAAGATCGCGTCGATATCGCGCGCCTGCAACGCTTCCAGCACTTCACGCGACTTGTCGCGCGCGGTGGTCGGTGCCTTGTCGCCATAGCGTTTGGCCAGTCCCTCCAGGTGCCAGACGCCTTCGTAAAGCGAGGTGATCAGCGATCGCGGGCTTTCCCCGTTCAGGATCAGGAAATCGGCGACGCGACCGGCGGTGATGTCGCCGCCATAGGCCCAATGATAGGCCCGATGCGCCGACAGCGCCCTCAGGATCACCTGCCACTGATAGGTGTCAAGGCCGGAGCCCACGAATTCGATCCGGGGAAGAAGGACGAAATATTTCACATCCAGCAGCCGCGCCGTCGCATCCGCGCGTTCCAGGCCATAGCCCAGATTCATGAAATGCCAGCCATCGTTGCGAAGCTGGGTCGCATTGATCGCGCCGCGCACGGTCGAGGTATGGCCGGTGGTGAAATCCGTCAGGTTCGCCGTGTCGATGCGGGATCGCGGCGTCTTCTCGATCTTGCGCAATTCCTGATAGCTGACGTTCAGCGCGTCCCAGACCTGGCTGGTCAGCGCGGTGCGCACGATGCGTCCGGCTTCGCGGGCCTTTTCGATGCAGGACACGACCGAAGACGGGTTGTCGCGGTCGAAGAAGATGAATTCCTCGATCTTTTCCTGCGTGATCTCGCCGTATTTGTCGGCGAACAGGGCCGAGGTGCCCGAAGCCTGCAGAAGCGAGTTCCATTCGTTCTGGTAGCCCGCCTCGGTATTGGGCAGCAGGGTGATCCGCTGGCCCACATCCAGCAGGCGGGCGGCGGTTTCCGCGCGTTCCAGATGGCGGCCCATCCAGAACAGGTTCGAGGCGGTGCGGCACAGCATGGTCGTTCCCCTCTGTTATTCCGACAGGACCCAGGTGTCCTTGACGCCGCCGCCCTGCGATGAGTTCACCACAAGGCTGCCTTCGCGCAAGGCCACGCGGGTCAGCCCGCCCGGCACCAGTTCGATCCGGTCGCCGCACAGGCAATAGGGCCGCAGATCGACATGGCGCGGCGCGATGCCTTCCTCGACGAAGGTGGGGCAGGTGGACAATGACAGCGTTGGCTGGGCGATGTAGTTCGACGGATCGGCGGCGATCTTGGCGCGGAACGCCTCGATTTCGTCGCTGGTGGATTTCGGACCCACCAGCATTCCGTATCCGCCCGATCCGTGGACCTCCTTCACGACCAGATCCGGCAGGTTCTCCATCACATAGCGGTAGTCGTCATCCTTCCACAGGGTCCAGGTCTGGACGTTGTTCAGGATCGGCTCCTCGCCCAGGTAGAAGCGGACCATCTCGGGCACGAAGGTATAGATCGCCTTGTCATCGGCAACCCCCGCGCCAGGGGCCGAGCAGATCGAGACCCCGCCCGAGCGATAGACATCCATCAACCCCGGAACGCCCAGCAGGGAATCGGGCCGGAAACACAGCGGATCGAGAAACGGATCGTCGATCCGGCGATAGATGACATCGATACGCTTCGGCCCCTGTGTCGTGCGGGCATAGACGAATTCCCCATCGACGAAGAGATCCGCACCCTCGACCAGTTCGACGCCCATCAGGTTGGCCAGAAAGCTGTGTTCGTAATAGGCGCTGTTGAAATGTCCCGGCGTCAGGATCACGCAGGTCGGCCGCCCCTCGCATTTCTGGGGCGCCACCGATTCCAGGGTGCGACGCAGCAGGTCGGGATATTGGTCCACCGGCTCGATCCGGTTACCCCGAAACAATTGCGGAAACATCCGCATCATGATCTCGCGGTTTTCCAGCATGTAGCTGACGCCTGACGGCGTGCGGCAATTGTCTTCCAGCACGAAGAATTCGTCCTTGGCGGTGCGGACAAGGTCAATGCCGATGATGTGGGAATAGACGCCGCGCGGAGGGATGACGCCGACCACGGCCTTTTCATAGGCGTCGTTCTGATAGACCAGTTTGGCAGGGATGCGGCCGGCGCGAATGATCTCGCCCCGGCCATAGACATCGCGCAGAAAGGCGTTCAGGGCCCGGGCGCGCTGCTTGATGCCGCGTTCCAGCTTGCGCCATTCGTTCTGTTCGAAGACGCGCGGCATCATGTCGAAGGGGATCAGCCGGTCGGGATCGCCGCCCTCGCCATAGACCGCGAAGGTGATGCCGATGCGACGGAACAGCGCCTCGGCCTCTGCCTGTTTCATCTGGCGGAAATCGTCCGGCATCGTGTCCACCCAGTCGCTGAGGCGCGCATAGGGGTCTCGGACTCGTTTTCCTTCATACATTTCATTGTAGTATGTCATCATCCCCCCCGGGTTGGACCATCAGCCCTTCACAGGCCTTTCAGGCTGCCGATGATCAGAGACCGGTCCTGTGGAGTCCACAGGGGAAAGCCGGGAAATGCACGAAAGTTCCGCGAATGCCGGCCTCCTCCGCGGTCCGGGATGCCCCCGGCGCGGCAGGCTGCCAAAGTTTTGGGCAGGGCTAAACCAGTTCAACGGCGATTGCCGTGCCTTCTCCGCCGCCGATGCAGATGGCCGCCACACCGCGCCGACCGCCGCGAGACCTGAGTGCATGGATCAGGGTGACGATGATCCGCGCGCCCGAGGCACCGATTGGGTGGCCAAGCGCGCAGGCCCCGCCATTGACGTTGACGATGCCATGATCCAGTCCCATCCGCGCCATGAACGCCATCGGCACGACCGCGAAAGCCTCGTTCACCTCCCACAGATCGACATCGGCGGCGGACCAGCCGATCCGCTCCAACAGCTTCTGGGCGGCGGGAACGGGCGCGGTCGGAAATTGTCCCGGCTGTTGCGCGTGGCTGGCATGACCCAGGATCCGGGCCAATGCGCCATCCCCGTCCGCGCCGATCGCCAGCGCCGCCGCCCCGTCCGAAATCGAGCTGGAATTGGCCGCCGTCACGGTGCCGTCCTTGCGGAAGGCCGGCTTCAGATGCGGGATTTTTTCGGGCCGGGCGTTACCGGGCTGTTCGTCGGTATCGACGACAATCTCGCCCCGGCGGCCGGTCAACGTGACCGGCGCGATCTCGGCCGCGAAGGCGCCCGAGGCGATCGCGTCCGCCGCGCGCGACAGGCTGGCCAGCGCGTAGCGGTCCTGCGCCTCGCGGCCAAAGCCGAATTCGGCGGCGCAATCCTCGGCAAAAGTGCCCATCAGACGGCCCTTGTCATAGGCGTCCTCCAGCCCGTCCAGAAACATGTGATCCAGCGCCTGCGCATGGCCCAGCCGCGCGCCGCTGCGCATCCGCGGCAGCAGATAGGGGGCGTTGGACATGCTTTCCATGCCGCCCGCGACGACCAGATCGGCGCTGCCGGCGCGAATCGCGTCCATCGCCATCATCACCGCCTGCATTCCCGATCCACACATCTTGTTCAGCGTCGTCGCAGGCAGCGATTCGGGCAGCCCCGCCAGGAAGCCGGCCTGACGCGCCGGCGCCTGTCCCTGACCGGCGGGCAGCACGCAGCCCATGAACAGCGCATCGGGATCGCCGGCCGCGCGGTCCGCCCGGTTCAGCGCCGCGCGAATGGCGACGCCGCCCAGTTCGGGGGCGCTGGACTCGGCCAGCGCGCCTTGCAGACCTCCCATGGGCGTGCGCGCGCATCCCAGAACGAAAATGTCTCGCATTGTCACGATCTCTCCCGGCTCGACCTGTTCCCGCTTACCGGATCGTAACCATTTGCGTCTAGTCGTGAGAGGGAAAACAAGAGGGAATCGGGATCATGCTGGACGCTGTCGACCATGGTGGGGAAATGAGGGTCAGGGTCACCGGCAGTCGCATCGACGCCGCGATCGCCACCAGGTTCAAGGACAAGCTGCGCGAGATCGCGCTGCGCAACCGCAAGCCGGTTGTAATGGATATGAGTGCCGTTGATTTCATGGACAGTTCGGGCCTTGGTGCCGTAATCGCGGTGCGCAAGGCGATGCCCGAAAACCTGCCGCTGATCCTCCAGGGGCTGACGCCCAATGTCGAACGGGTGTTCCGTCTGACACGGATGGATTCGGTTTTCGAGATCCGGCCGGCCGCCACGGAGGGACCGGAGACCACATGACCCCGACCCAGCGGCAGAACGCCGAAGTGAAAGGAGGGGGCCGGGTGCGGACACAACCGATGTTTCATCAGGTGCTGTCCGCCCGCCCCGACAGCGTGCGCGGCGCGTTGATGGATGTGCGCCGCCGCTTCGCCGGCGAGGTCAGCGATGATACGCTGGGCCGGCTGGAACTGGTTCTGGCCGAGGTGATGAACAATGTCGCCGAACATGCTGCGACAGACGCCGGGGGAACGGTTCGCAGAACCTTGCCGCAGATCCATCTCTGCATCGTCCGGCACGAATCCGGGCTGGCCTGCGCGATCACCGATAACGGCATCTCCGTTCCCGCCGATTGCCTGCTGCCGCGCGACCTGCCGCGAAACGATGTCGCCGATCTGCCCGAGGGCGGCTTCGGCTGGTATCTGATCCAGGATCTGACACAGGCTCTTTGCTATTACCGCGAACAGCAGCGAAATTTCCTGGCCTTCAGCGTGCCCTTTGCCGAGGTTTGAGCCATTGCCGGACCGGCCGCGGAATGCGCGATCGTGATCGCCAGCGCTGCAGAAGGCGCCCTGCGGCCTCAGTTCAGTTGCGCGGCAAGGCGATAGCTGCCATCAGCGAAATCGCTGAACATCTCCATCACATCGGGATGGTCCAGCGGCTCGCCAGAGGCATCGGCCTCTAGGTTCTGCTCGGACACATAGGCAACGTAATAGGTTGCCTCGGTTTCGGCATAAAGGTGATAGAAGGGCTGGTTCTTGGCCGGCCGCGCATCTTCGGGAATGGAATCATACCATTCCTGCGTATTGGCGAATTCGGGATCGACGTCGAAGATGACGCCGCGAAACGGACGATGACGATGGCGGACAACCTGGCCCAAACCGAATTTCGCGACGCGGTGATATGACTGCATGGCTGTCGCCTTCCATGTTCCTGCCGGCAGAGAGCGGATGTCGCGCCTTCTAATCCCGTCGGGCGATTCTGTCCACCGGATCGGCAGCATTTGCATGATCCGAAGGCAAGACCGGGCATAAACGCCGGCGCCCTGCCTATTCCGGCGGCAACGGATCCCGATCCTCGTCCAGCAGCGGCACGGTCGAGATCGCCATTTTTGCCGAACCATCGGTCAGTTCATTGGCGTGGGCCAGGTAGATCAGCACGCGGTTCTCCTCGTCATAGATCCGCTTGACGCGCAAGGACTTGAAAACCAGCGAGCGGCCCTCGCGGAACACATCCTCGCCGCCCTTTCCGCGCCGGATCCCGCTCAGGTCGATGGGTCCTGTCCGCGCGCATTCGATGGCGCTGTTCGAGGGATCCTCGAACCAGTTGCCCTGGCTCAGCCGGTCCAGCATCGAACGGTCGAAATAGGCCAGATGGCAGGTGACGCCGCCAACCTCGGGATCGCGGATCGCCTCGATCACGATATCGTTGCCGATCCAGTCCACGCCGATCTTGCCGATCTCCTCCGCGGCCGTGGCCGCGGGGATCAGCAGTGACAGGGCAAGCAGGCGCGCGATCATGACGCGGCCTGCGGCAGCAGCGGCACCCGGCCGTCGTCGGTCAGAAGATGCACCTGCCCGGCCTCGATCGCGACCGCGCAAAGCGGCCGACCATAGGCCGCGCCGCCGTCGATATTCAGGCGATTTCCGTAATGGGTTGCCGTGTCGATGGCGGTATGGCCATGCACGATCAACGGCCCGTGATCAGCGTCGCTGTCCAGAAAATCCTTGCGGATCCAGACCAGATCCTGTTCGGCCTGATCCTGAAGATCGATGCCCGGTCGGATGCCGGCATGGACGACCAGTGCCTCGGGATGCAGGAACCACAAGGGCAGCGAGGACAGGAATCGGGCGTGCGCATCGGGCACCGCGCGGCGTGCCTCGGTCAGCAACCGGTCGCCGGAAAGCGTCGGATCGACGCCATAGGATGCCAGCGTCGCGGCCGCGCCCAGCCCGCTATGCGCGATCCAGGTCCGGCCCGAGGCCAGCCCCGGATCGACCCAGGCGGGATCGGACAGGAAGATCGGCAGGAAGCGGTCGTGATTGCCGCGCGTGACCACCCAGTTGCGTCCCGCGTCGCGCCCCCGCATCAGATATTCCACCGCGCCGCGCGAATCCGGGCCCCGATCGACCAGGTCGCCGACATGGGCGATCAGCGCGTGCTTGCCGCCATCGCTGAAAATCCGTTCATGCGCGGCGCGCAGCAGCTCCGGGTGGCCGTGAATGTCTCCGACGACGTAAAGGGTCATGGCGGCGGGCGTTCCTTGTTCCTGCATCCGGTCAGATCGCCGCGCGCCCGTCAAGGGCGCGCGGCGCAAGGTTCAGACCTCGAAATGCAAACGGCGGGCCTGCAGGAACTTGCCGGTCTTATGCAGGGCCGCCAGGGCCTGGTCGCTGATCGGTTCGTCCAGATACAGGATCGCGATCGCATCCTCGCCCCCGGTCGAACGTCCCAGCGTGAAATTGGCGATGTTGACCCCCAGATCGCCCAGCGTCATGCCAAGCGCGCCGATGACGCCCGGCACGTCCTTGTTGCGGGTATATAGCATGTGTTCGCCGATCTCGGCATCGATGTTGATGCCGCGGATCTGGATGAAGCGCGGCTTTCCGTCGCTGAAGACGGTGCCTGCGATCGATCGCTCGCGCTGCTCGGTGACGACGGTCAGCTTGACATAGCCCTCGAAAATGCCGCCCTTGTCCTGCCGCGTGGTCGAGACCCGGATGCCGCGCTCCTTCGCGATCACCGGGGCCGAGACCGGATTCACGTCCGGATTGGTGGCCTTCATCACCCCGGCGATAGCCGAGGCGTTCAGCGCGTTCAGGTTCATCGAGGCCACCGCCCCGTCATAAAGCACGTTGATCGCCTTGATCGGCTCATCCGTCATCTGGCCCACGAAGGCGCCCAGATGGGCGGCCAGCCTGATCCACGGGCCCATCACGGTGGCCTCCTCGGCGGTGACCGAAGGCATGTTCAGCGCGTTCTGCACCGCCCCGGTCAACAGGTAGTCCGACATCTGTTCGGCCACCTGCAGCGCCACGTTTTCCTGCGCCTCGGTGGTCGATGCACCCAGATGCGGGGTCACGACGACATTGGGCAGGTTGAACAGCGGGCTTTCGGTGGCGGGCTCGACCGCGAAGACGTCGAAGGCCGCACCGGCCACGCGGCCGTCCTTCAACGCTTCGGCCAGCGCCTCTTCATCGACCAGCCCGCCGCGCGCGCAATTGATGATCCGGACGCCCTTCTTCAGCTTGCCGATGGCGTCTCGCGACAGGATGTTCCTGGTCTTGTCGGTCAGTGGCACGTGAAAGGTGATGAAATCCGACCTGCCCAGAAGATCGTCCAGATCGACCTTGGTCACGCCGATCTCGGTCGCGCGTTCCTCGGACAGAAAGGGGTCATAGGCCAGCACCTTCATGTGCAGCCCAAGCGCGCGATCGATGACGATGGACCCGATATTGCCCGCGCCGATCACGCCCAGGGTCTTGTTGAACAGCTCCACCCCCATGAAGCGGCTCTTTTCCCATTTGCCGGCATGGGTGCTGACGCTGGCTTCGGGCAATTGCCTTGCGACGGCGAACATCATCGCGATCGCATGTTCGGCCGTGGTGATCGAGTTCCCGAACGGCGTGTTCATCACGATCACGCCCTTCTTGCTGGCCGCAGGAATATCGACATTGTCGACCCCGATTCCGGCGCGCCCGACGACCTTCAGTCTGGTCGCTTTCTCCAGCAGCTTGCCGGTCACCTTGGTCGCGGACCGGATCGCCAGCCCGTCATAATCGCCAATCACCTCGGCCAGCTTTTCCTTGTCCTTGCCCAGATCGGGCAGGTAATCCACCGCGACGCCGCGGTCGCGGAAAATCTGGACGGCGGTTTCCGACAGCTTGTCGGACACAAGAACCTTCGGCATGTCATTCATCCTCATGTGTCGCACCGGGGCCGCGCCCCGCAGGTGCGATCATCTTCGTTGTGGAAATATCCTGCAGGGGGTCTGGGGGACGCAAAGTCCCCCAGCCGTCGCGGGACGCATGTCACTGTGCGGCCAGTTCGGCTCGATAGGCGTGTTCGATCCAGGGCATCAGCGCGGCCACATCGGATGCCTCGACGGTCGAGCCGCACCATATTCGCAGCCCCGGCGGCGCGTCGCGATACGACCCCGCATCCAACGCCACGCCCTCTTTCTCCAACCGCCTGGCGACGGCCTTGGCGAAGGCGGCGCCGTCCCTGATCGCCGGATCGGTGAATTTCAGGCAGACGCTGGTGGTCGAGGCCGTCGCCGGATCCTCGGCCAGATCGGCGATCCAGTCCTTGCCGGCGATGAAATCGCGCACCGCCGCGGCATTCGCCTCGGCCCGCGCGATCAACCCCTTCAGCCCGCCGATGGACCCGGCCCATTTCAGAGACACGAGATAATCCTCGACCGCCAGCATCGAGGGCGTGTTGATCGTCTCGCCCTTGAAGATGCCCTCGTTCAGCTTGCCGCCCTTGGTCAGCCGGAAGATTTTGGGCAAGGGCCTGTCGGGGGTAAAGCTTTCCAGCCGCGCGACCGCGCGTGGCGACAGGATCAGCATCCCATGCGCGGCTTCACCGCCCAGAACCTTCTGCCAGCTGAAGGTGACCACATCCAGCTTGTCCCAGGGCAGGTCCATGGCAAAGGCTGCCGAGGTCGCGTCGCAAATGGTCAGCCCTTCGCGATCTGCGGGGATCGCATCGCCATTCGGCACGCGCACGCCGCTGGTCGTGCCGTTCCAGGTGAAGACGACATCCCTGTCGAAATCGACCTGTCTGAAATCGACGATCTGGCCGTAATCGGCCTTGCGAACGGTCGCGTCCAGTTTCAGCTGTTTGACCGCATCCGTCACCCAGCCCTCGCCGAAGCTTTCCCAGGCCAGCATCTCGACCGGGCGCTGGCCCAGCATGGTCCACATGGCCATCTCGACCGCGCCGGTATCAGAGGCCGGAACGATGCCGATGCGGTAATCTTCGGGCACGCCCAGAATCGTGCGGGTCAGGTCGATCGCCTCGGCCAGCCTGGCCTTGCCGATTGCCGCGCGATGCGACCGCCCCAGCGGCGCGTCCGACAGCATGTCCAGATTGTAGTGGGGGATCTTGGCGCAAGGGCCAGAGGAGAAGCGCGGATTCGCCGGCCGCGCGGCCGGAGTCGTCAGGTCTGTCATGTGACTCAGCCTTCCAGCTAAAAGCCCCTCGTTGGGGAGGGGTGTCCCACGGACGCCTCTACGAGAACCCCCAAAAAAACGCAATAGCCAAAGAGTCTTGCAAAACCGATCATGCAGCTTCGCGCGCGTCGATGCAGAACGGGACGGGAACGTGCGATTGCGATTGGCACGTCATTGACACGCGGTGTTCTGGCGACGTTCCACCGGAAAACGAAAGCCCCGGCGCGCTGGCAGGCGCAACCGGGGCGGATAACGAAGTCTGGCTAGACTGGATCGACAATAACCTGAAACGCGAATCTGCGGCAAGGGGCTTGCTCCAAGCCGTGTTTGCCTGTGACGCTCGCGACCGCGTTCCCCTGATGGAACGGTTCATCGACGTGATGCGCGCCGGGCAGCCGACCACCGGTTTCGGGCCGATCATGGCCGAGGCTCGGGAATGGGCGGTTTGGGCCACCCGCGCCGAGCTAAAAGCCTATGCCCTCGCCGCCTGTGAGGCGATGAACGGTCGAGACCAAGCCGCCTTCCTCGGGCATCTCGACCGGAGGGCGGCGGCATGAACACCATTCGCGCATCCCGCCTCGGCACCCTCTACGGCATCCGGGGCGCTACAGCCGCCACGCTGGCCCTGATCATCTGGGGGGCTGGCGATGAATAGGCAGCTTTCCGTGGACGAATTGCTCTGGTCATGGCCGACCGTCTGCAAGGCGGCATCGAACGACTGGGCCAAGGGCTTCGCTCTGTCGATCATGCGGCAGTCCAAGCGCCGCAACTGGCAACCCAGCCCAAAGCAACACGCCCTGATGAACCGCATGGTGAATGAGGTTTACCAGCATCGCGGCGACTTCGACGGCTGCGACGACTTCGATCTGATCGATCGGGGTGACGCATGATTTGCAAGGACGCATCGAAGTTGACCCGCGAGGCGCTCGAGGACGATTGGGTCGGGTTGCATGAGTTGGTGGCCGAACTGCCCGCTGGCGCGCGGACGGATCGCCACGAAATCGAGAACCTGAAAGCCCAGATGCCCGAGGCGGCGAGACCGAGCGGACCGTGGGCCTGTCTCTGGCTGCGGCCCGTATCGTGGCCCGGTATCGCGGCGTCCGTGCCTGCCAGCCCGAGGCGACCCCATGACGGCGACGGCGGTCAAGGCAAAAGCGCGGGCTGGATCTGGTCCCAATGCCCGGAAATCGGTCGGGGCGGGGGACCGGCGCCTAAGTGTTGCGCTCTCTCTTCCGGCCCCAAACATGGCCGATCAGGCGATTGCATTTCTGGAAACCCTGAAAATTCCGGAGGGGAAAATGGCCGGTCAACCGCTCAAGCTGGCCGGATTTAAGCGCCAATTCGTTTGCGGCTCTCTGGGCGACGGCGTGATGGTGGCCTGCCTGTCAATCGGACGCGGAAACGCCAAGACCGCTCTGTCTGCCGGGCTGGCGCTCGGCGCGCTCAAGGGCGTCTGGGACGATCAGCCGAAACGCGAGATCCTGTTCGCTGCGCGGAACCGCGATCAGGCCAAGACCGCGTTTCAGTTTCTGGTCGGTTTCATCGAAGGGCTGCCCGAGGATGAACAAGAGCAATTCCTGATCCGGCGCGGCTCCAAGCTGGAAGTCGAATATTCCGGCAATGGCGGCGGGCTGGCGCGCTGTATCGCGGCTGACGGCAAGTCGACTTGTATCCTCGGCGTGGATCCTGGCGGCAGCCGGTCCATGTCGGCGGCGGCGCTCTACTGGCCCGAAACCGGGTGTCTGGAAGCCTTGGGCACCTTCCCCAGCAATCCCGGCCTTGCGGATCGCGGCGCGGCTGACAGCGTGTCGGGGCGCTATGTCGAGATGGCCGAGCGTGGCGAACTGATCACGATGGGCGATGCGACCGTTCCGCCCGGCCCTTGGCTGGCCGAGATCGTGCGGCAACTGGACGGGGCCGAGGTGGCCTGTGTCGTGGGCGACCGGTTCCGCCATGCCGAATTTGTCGAGGCGATGGAGAAAGCCGGGTTGTCCCGCGTCCCGTTCATCTGGCGCGGCTTCGGATGGAAGGACGGCAGCGAGGACGTGGAACGCTTTCGGCGGGCGCTGTTCGACGGCGAGGTGAAGGTTTCCCCGTCGCTGCTGCTGCGCTCGGCTTTCTCCGATGCCATCGTCCTGCATGACCCGGCCAACAACGCCAAGCTGGCGAAGGCGCGATCCCTCGGCCGCATCGACGCTGCTGCGGCAACGCTGCTGGCCGTCGCGCAGGGGCAGCGCATGAAGGCGGCTCCGACGCGGAAAGCGAGGGTCGCATGGGCATGATGCGTCAGTATCACCGGCATTCAAAGCGCGTGACCTCAACCCGGCGCTGGCAGGTTCTGCGGCATGTCGTTCTGGAACGCGACGGCTGGGCCTGCGTCGATTGCGGGCAGACGCGCGGCAGGCTGGAAATCGACCATATCCAGCCGGTGCGGACGCGCCCCGATCTGGGCTTCGACCCGGCCAATTGTGCGACCCGCTGCCCGTCCTGCCACACGAAAAAGACCCGGATCGAGTGCGGGCATTCCGCGCCGATCATCACCCCCGAGCGTCAAGCCTGGGGCAAAGCTGTTGCCGAACTGGCGACAAATCCCAACCCGGCAACATGAGGTAATGACATGCTGGATTCTGTGAAAATCGCCCGTCGCCAGTCGGAAATCCGGCAGGCGCTGGCGGAACTGGTGGGCAAGGACAAGCCGACCGAGGACGAAACGCGGTCCATGAGCGACATGGATCAGGAATATCGGACCAACGAAACCCGTTATCGTGCGGCCCTGACTGCCGAGGATCAGGAACGGCGCGAGGCCGGGGCCGATCTGGAAACCCGTTCGGACCGGGAATGGTCCGATCTGGTCGGGCGCTTCGAGCTGCGTCAGGTGGCTTTCGCCCTCGATGAAGGCCGGGCGCTGAACGGGGCGACGAAAGAGATCGTCGAGGAACTGCGCAACGCGGGCGGCTATCAGGGCATCCCTGTTCCTTTCGCCGCGCTTGAAACTCGCGCGGGCGAGACTGTCGCGGCTGATGTGCCGAACCCCAAGACGATCCGCCCGATCATCGACCGGATCTTTCCCGGCAGCGTGGCCGAGCGGTTGGGCGTCCAGCGCATCAACATCACCTCGGGCGAACTGGCCTTTCCCGTCGCCACGGCGGGCGCGATCTTCGGCTGGCAGACCAATGAACTCGCCAATGTCGGCGCGGCTTCGGAATATCAGACCGCCGAGCGCAGCCTGAACCCCGATCATACCGGCGGCGCGCAGATGGTGATCAGCCGCAAGGCTCTGAAGCAGGCAGGCGAAGGTCTGGAGGCTGCAATCCGGCGCGATCTGAACGCGGTGCTCGGCACCGAATTTGATCGGGTTGTGATCAACGGCAGCGGCGCGGCGGGCGAGCCTCTGGGCTTCATCCCCGGCGCGGCGACCTACGGCATCACCGAGACTGCCGTTGGCGCGACGGCAACCTGGGCGGCATTCCGCGCCGAAGTCGTGGCCTTCATGCAGGCCAACGCGATCACCTCGGCCAGCCAAGTGAACCTGGGCTTTGACCCGGCGATCTGGGCGGCTCTGGATGATGCGTTGATCAGCGGCACGGCTGTGAGCGAATGGGACCGCCTGACCAAGCATGTCGGAACCCCGGCGATCAGCAACGTGATCCCCGGTGAAACGGCGATCATGACGGCCAACGTGCAGGGTCCTGACCGGGCTTGTCACCGCGGACTTCACTGTCCCGCGCGGTTTGCAAACCCGCATCCTGACCGGCATCGGTGAACCCTGATGCTGTGGGGCGGCAATCTCGGGGCGCTGGAACTGCGCAGCGAGGGCGGGGCAACCCGCCTTCGGGCGACGTTCCCCTATGGAGCCGAAACCGAACTGGCACCGGGGCGGCGCGAGGTTATCGCCTCTCGGGCATTCGCGGACCGGATCGAGGCGGGCGAGGATATTCACCTGCTGTCCGGTCACGATTACAACAAGCCCCTCGCCTCTCGGGCGGCGGGCAACCTCACCCTGGCCGATGGCGACGACGCGCTGGTGATCGAGGCGACGATTGCGGATGGCACGACCTGGGCGCGTGACTTTCTGGCGGCTCACGCGGGCGGGCTGATCCGGGGCCTGTCGCCGGGCTTCCGTGTCGATCTGGGCGGCGAACGCATCGAGCGGCGCGGCAACAGCGTCCTGCGGACCATCAGCCCGGCGGCGTTGTTTGAACTCTCGGCAGTCACCCGCCCCGCCTATTCCTCGGCCCAGATCGAGGCGCGGGCTTGGGAAACCCATCAGGACCGGCAGCCCTATCGTGGCGCTGTTCATCATCTGAATCGGTGGAGGCTCTGATGGGCGTCCTGGATCTGTTCCGGCGTGGATCAAGGGGCGGGCAACCACCCGTTGAAACCCGTTCATCCGGCACCGGCTACACCGCTTCGATCATGGCGGCGCGGGAAGCGTGGATCAGCGGCGCGTCCGGCATGGCCGAACTCACGGCGGCGGTGCAAACCTCTGTGAGCCTCTGGGAAAGTGGCCTTTCTCTGGCCGATGTGACCGGCACCGATCTGCTGGACCGGCGCACGATGGCGATCATCGCCCGCGCTCTGGCCTTGCGTGGCGAATGTGTCTTCCTGGTCCGCGACCGGCTTATTCCGGCGACCGATTGGGACGTATCGACCCGCAACGGCATTCCCCGCGCCTATCGACTCGGCATCCCCGAGATCGGCGGTGGGCGGCGGGAAACCGTGCTGGCCCCTGAGGTTCTGCATTTCCGCATCGGCTGTGACGCATCGACCCCGTGGGCAGGCTCGGCACCCCTGCGGCGGGCGCAACTCTCGGCACAGCTTCTGCATGAACTGGAAACGGCCCTGCGCGACGTGTTCAAGAATGCGCCCCTCGGCAGCCAGATCGTCCCCGTCCCCGAGGGCAGCGCCGACGATATGGAGCAACTTCGGGCAGGCTTTCGCGGGCGGCGCGGCGCGGCTCTGGTGATCGAGGGCGTGGCGCAGGCGACGGCGGCTGGCATGAACCCCCAGATCGGCCAGCACCCCGATCAGCTTTCCCCGCATCTGGACAAGACCCTGGCCGACAAGCTGTTGGCCGATGCCAAGGGCGCGATCTACGGCACCTTCGGCATTCTGCCCGGCCTGATGAACCCGGCGACGACCGGGCCGATGGTGCGCGAGGCCCAGCGGCACCTGGCGCAGCTTGTCCTGCAACCGATCGCCAACCTGCTGGCCGAGGAAGCCAGCGAAAAAATCGGGCTGGCCGTAAAAATCGACTGCGTGAGGCCGATGCAGCTTTCGACGCTGGCAGCAAGGCGCGGGCTTTCGCGACGATGCTGGGCGCGCTGGCCGAGGCCAAGGCGGCAGGCCTGGACGTGGCGACGATCAAGGATGCCGAGTCGTTCATCGACTGGCAGGACTGACGGCATAGGGCCGGGATGCGCCCTGCGGATTTCTGTTCCCGCGAAGCATCTGGGATTAGACGGTGAGTGCCCGGCTTTTGGGTAGCCATAACCCCGTCACGGCGCGGTCCCCTTCCGATACTTCCGGGGGGCGCGGCGCAGGTTGTCACGGATTACAGCGGGGGCAGCCACCGGACCCCGCGTCAGGGGACCAAGTGGCCGGGGGCAGTGGGATGCTGCACCGGCCCCGTTCTGTCAGCGGTCGACCAATCCGGCCTCCCTCCGTGAGCTAGGTCTCTATGGATTAATTCCGATATTGGATTCCAGCACGCAGCTATAGGTTCCGCCCTCGGTTTCGAGCCGCTGGCGAAGGATATTGCAGACCTCGTAGTCATCATTGAATCCGTGGATCAAGGCTACCTGCCCGCTGAACTGTTTGGTCAGTACGTAAGCGCCATCCAGTTGCTCATCGGAGAGAGG
>NZ_DHXG01000063.1:0-784 GCF_002413585.1 Paracoccus sp. UBA5162 | reverse complement strand
GGTCCTGCGTTTTCGACCAGTATTCCGCCGGGGTAAGCTATGGCATGGGTTTCATTTCAGGCGGCGGCTTTCAGGGTCTTGGGCGGCGTATCATAGGCCTCGCCTGGCGTCATCAGCCCATGCGATGAGTGCGGGCGTCTTTCGTTGTAGCAGCTGATCCAGGTGCCGATCCCGTTACGGGCTTCAGAGCCGGTCCCGCAGGCGTTCAGGTAGACGCATTCGTATTTCAACGACCGCCAGAGCCGCTCTATCATCCGGTTGTCGATCCAGCGGCCGCGTCCGTCCATCGAGATCTTCACCTTGGCGTCGTGCAGCACGTCGGTGAAATCGGTGCTGGTGAACTGCGCGCCCTGATCCGAATTGAAAATCTCCGGCTCCCCATATCTGGCCAGAGCCTCCGTCAGCGCCTCGACGCAGAACCCGGCCTCCATGGAGTTTGACAGCCGCCAGCTGAGCACCTTTCGGCTGAACCAGTCCATGATCGCCACGAGGTACAGGAACCCACGGCGCATCGGGATGGCGCTGATGTCGACACACCAGACCTGATCTGGCCGGGTGACGGGCAGGTCCCGGAGCAAGTCCGGACAAATCTCGTGCGCCGGATGCTTCCTGCTGGTTTTCGGCTCCTGGCAGATCGGCACCAGACGCATGAGCCTCATCAGCCGCCGCACCCGGTGGCGCCCGCATCTGTGCCCCTCACGCTGCATGTGGCGGGCCATCTGCCGCGAGCCGTACCAGGGCGTTTCCAGGAACTGCCGGTCGATGATTTTCATGAACGCCAGGT